>CANNLR010000024.1 GCA_947505635.1 Chlamydiota bacterium | reverse complement strand
TCTTTGAGCATAAGTTAGGTGATGATAGCTTTTTAGCATATGGGGTCTCTCCTTATGGGTTTTGTGGTTAAAACCAATGTAGAGATTTCTTCATCACTTAACTATTCTTTTTTTTAACTATAGTGTTGCAGTTCTAACTTGAATCGGCGTGACAATCCAGGATACGACGAAATTAAAAATAAACGACGTTTTACTGTAGCGAAAGAGTGCACCCCTAACTAGCCTTATAGCCATTTTTGATACGGAGGGACATAAGTTGCTTTTCTTTTGTTTCTGACATTCCTTGCAGATAATCGGTAATGAACAGCAAAACGACGTCCTGTGTCATAGACATTCCCCTTTAAATTTCATTGTTCTTGTCTATGTTCTTTAAATGGTAGCAGGATCAGGTGGTTGCGTACTGATTTTGGGCGATTAAATAATCGGAATAAATATCGAGCAGCTGCTTGTTCATAATGGTTCTCCAAAAAACGAACAAGAGTTTTTAAATCTATAAAACAAATTTTATCAAGCTATTTTTGACTTTTTGCGTAAAGTGAGTAATTCATAACAATTCTTTTTTATCAAAACATAAACATTGAATTAAATATAAATAAATGTAATTTATAACATTAACATGGAAAGGAAAGTTTATGCTAAAATTTTATCATAAAGACCCAAAGGAAAATTCTTTTAGATCACTTACTGATCCTGAAAAAGAATGCTGGATCCATGTAGATAATGCAACAACTGAAGACCTAGAAAAGATCTGTAACTTAACAGGCCTTCATATCACAGATTTACTCGATGCTTTAGACCCTTATGAGCTTCCTAGACTAGAGATTCTCCAAAACACCCTTCTTATCTTTGCAAGACACCCTATAGAACAAGACTCTCATCGTCATACAATGCCTATGACCATTTTACTTACAAACGACTATCTTATCACAATTTCTCCTTCTACATCTTTCTTAATACATAACCTACTAGAAAATCCTCAAAGTAATCAATCTTCTAAAGTTTCTGATTTTTTTACACAAATCTTGCTTAAAATAGCGCAAGAATTTGCCATTCAAATTCGTCAACAAAGAATTACTCTTATGAATCAAGAAAAAGAAATGAATGCCATCGATAGTGAAGATATATTTTCTTTAACAAAACAAGAAGAAACTCTAAATCAATATGGATCTTGCTTAGAGCTTTTTCACACAGCTTTGGATAAAACCATCTCTACAAAATTCCCCTCACTATGCCCTAGCTGTTATCGAGATGTTGATGACATCTTAAACTCTGTTAAACAATCCGAAAGCCTTTGTAGTAACTTGATTAAAAATATTCGAAGTTTAAGAGATTCTTATCAGATCATTTTCGCCAATAAACTGACAAAGACAATTAAATTGCTCACAGCTTTGACAATTATTTTTAGTATTCCAACTCTAGTAGCCAGTGTCTATGGGATGAATGTCAAATTACCCATAGCGAATAGCTCTCACGCTTTTTCTATTTTAATATTGATTATGTTTGTGATTTCCACCTCTTGCGGATATTGGTTTTACCGCAAGAGGTGGATGTGAATTACAGTAAAAGAAGGGCTGGATTTTCTAATAGCCGTTGTAAAGACTTCATAAATTTCGCTCCATCCGCTCCGTCGACTACACGATGATCAGCTGAAAGAGATAATGTCATAACCTTTCCAGGCACTACTTTATTATGACGTATAACAGGCTTATCTTCAATTCCACCTACGCATAAAATGCCAGCTTGAGGAGGGTTGATAATCCCCTTAAATTCAGATACACCAAACATCCCCAGATTAGATAGAGTAAAAGATCCCCCGATATATTCATCTCTTGCAAGTTTTCCTGCCTTAGCTTTTTCTGCTAAAACCTTAACTTCAGAAGCAACTTGTCCAAGATTCTTATAATCAGCATGTCTAATAATAGGAGTAATCAATCCTTCAGAAACTGTGACCGCTATCGAAATATCTACCGTTTTAAAGCGGATAATAGATTGAGTTACACTATCAAAACCACTATTTAAAGAAGGATGTTCCCTCAAAGAAAGAGCAAGGGCCCTTACTACGATGTCATTAAATGTAACTTTTACCCCCCCTTCTTTCAATTGCTCTCTTAAAGCAATTATAGGTTCCGCATTGATCTCTTGAGTGACATAAAAATGAGGAATAAAAGACTTAGACTGTTGTAGTCTTTGCGCTATTACTTTTCTCATAGGAGATAGGGACTCTTCTTCATAAGAACCAGGCGGTAGAGAGGGAACCTCTCTTTTTCCAAATACAAAAGAAGAACCTTTCTGTCCAAGAGTTAAATCTTGACTCACAATTCTTTGATGAGGTCCCGACCCTTTTACTGTTGAAAGGTCAATACCAAGATCCTTTGCTATTTTCTTTGCATAAGGAGTTGCCTTAACTCTTGCCTCTATACATCCTGAGGGGAAGGGAAATTCATAATTTTCTAAAGGAGGCTCTGGGGAGAAAGCGGGTTGTTGTAGATTAGTTGTGCAAGGGATTCTTTCTTGATTTTTTTCTACTACAATAGTCCTTTCCTCTCCAGCAAAAGCAGGCTTTTCTTTTTCTTGAGGCATAGGTTCTGGCTTATAAGAGGAAATGTCTTCTTCTTTAGAAGCACTTAAAATGGCGACAGGAGTTCCAACTTGAGCTTCCTTTCCATTCCCCAATAGGATTAAACGTAAGAAGCCACTATCCAAAGAGTTATACTCTACTGTAGCCTTATCCGTCGCTACATCAAAAAGAACATCTCCTTCTTTAATTTCATCTCCTGCATTTTTTCGCCATTTGACGATCACTCCCCCTTCCATAGTGGGAGACAGTTTAGGCATGGTCAAAGTAAAAGGCATCGCAATACTCCGCTAAATATAATTATGACAAAACTTCTTCTATCGCTTGTAAGATCCTTTCTGGGGTCGGGATCGTCTCTTTTTCTAGATTTTTAGAATAGGGCATAGGAGTCTCTCTTTGTGCGACTCTTACAATAGGAGCATCTAGATCATCAAAACAATGCTGCATAACTTGAAAGCCGACTTCTGCACAAATCCCTGCAAAAATATGTCCCTCTTCTACTAAAACACACCTGTGTGTTTTCCGAACAGACTCTGCTATTGTAACAATGTCTAAAGGCTTAATGGTTCTTAGGTCTATAATCTCTACTTGAATACCTCTTTTAGCCATCTCTTCTGCAGCTAGCTTACAATAAGCAACCATACGACTATAGCAAACAAGAGTGACATGAGATCCTATGCGAACTACTTTTGCTTTCCCAATAGGAACTAAATACTCCTCTTTAGGAATCTCCATCTTATCGCCATAGGACATCTCACTTTCTAAAAACAAGACAGGATTATTATTGCGAATCGCTGACTTTAAAAGTCCTTTTGCATCATAAGCATTACTAGGCGCTATCACAATAAGTCCTGGAAAGTTTGCATATAAAGCTTCTACACAATGTGAGTGCTGAGAAGAAACTTGCGCCGCCGCGCCGTTTGGACCTCTAAATACAATAGGCACGGAAAATCGATTCCCTGACATGTAATGCATCTTGATCGCATTAGAAATAATCTGATCTAAGGCTACAAAAGAGAAATTAAAGCTCATGAACTCTACAACAGGACGAAGTCCTGTCATCGCAGAACCAATAGCAAGCCCTGCAAACCCAAGCTCTGAAATAGGGGTGTCTATGACTCTTTTAGGACCCCATTTATCTAACATCCCCTTAGTAACTTTATAGGCCCCATTATATTCAGCAACCTCTTCTCCCATAATATATACGGCAGGGTCTTTTTGCATTTCTTCATCAAGGGCTTGTCTTATAGCTTCACGTAATTCTATTATTTGCGTTGACATAGTCTATCCTCTTAAAGTTTCAGGAGCAAAAACATCTTCTTCAAGATGAATTGGATCGGGCCAAGGACTATCTTCTGCAAACTTCATCGAAGCAACAGCTATATCTTTTTGCTCTGCATCTATCTTCTGATACAATTCTTCTGTAATAATACCCTTCTCAATAAGAACTTGTACCATATATTTAATAGGGTCTCTCACTACACACTCTTGAAGCTGTTCTTTCGTTCGATATAGACCAGGATCTGAAATAGAGTGACCCCTAAATCTTGATGCGATCACTTCGACTAAAACAGGTCTTGATGTTTTTTTAACTTCTTCGAAAATATGTTTAAAACCGTTAAAACAAGAAAAAAAGTCCATTCCATCTAGTGTATACGATTTCATTCCATAGCCTGGAGCTTTTGTCTCTGCTATAGGCTCGACACTAAGAGCTCTTTCCACATGTGTCCCCATACCCCATTCATTATTTTCAATGACATAAATACAAGGTAAGTCCCAAAGGGCTGCTAGGTTCAAAGACTCATGAAAAGCCCCTTGAACAACTGCGCCATCTCCCATAAAACAAACAGAGACATCTGCTTTTTTTATCCCAGAAACTTCTTTAACATCTTTTCCGTATTTGATCGTGAACCCAGCCCCTGTCGCTATAGGAACTTGACCTCCAACGATTCCAAATCCACCCAAAAGACGCTCAGAAAAAAAGTGCATGGAGCCACCTCGACCTAGCGCATTGCCCGTGATCTTTCCGTACAGTTCAGACATCAGTTCGTTTGGATGAACTCCGACAAGAAGAGCTAACGCGTGACAGCGATAAGAAGTAGCCCACCACTGATCACTTCCCATAGCCGCAATAGCCGCAGTCTGAATGGCCTCTTGCCCAATATAGGCGTGAAAAAAGCCCCCGACTCTTCCTTGCTGATAAGCAGATTCTGCTCTCACTTCAAAGTGACGAATTAAACACATCCTTTTCAGGGATTCTATCAAAGTCTCTTTGCCAGCTAATTGTAAAGTTTTTTCCAGATCAAAAGGAAAAAACTGATAATGTATACTAGACCGATCCACCATTTTTAACACACTCTTTTTTAAAAATTGTATTATACAACATTTGCACTTAACTACGTTAAAAAAAATCTTATTAGATTTTCATAAATTGACCAAATCCACCACCATCAGTAGAAGATGGCACAATATTTGGATTATTTGTCACAGGAACGGATCTTAAGTCATCATCAGAATGCACTTGATAACAACCGGAAAGCAAAGAAAACGACCCTAGAACACCGATCCACAACAAACTTTTTTTC
Organism: Chlamydiota bacterium; assembly: GCA_947505635.1. GTDB lineage: Bacteria > Chlamydiota > Chlamydiia > Chlamydiales > Rhabdochlamydiaceae > CAIJXB01. The sequence goes on along the minus strand of CANNLR010000024.1, from coordinate 10,221 downwards.
ATAAATCCCCTCAAATTTCATAAATAAAGGATACACATAGCAGGGAAATTAGAAAAGTAAAAAACTCCTCAAACGTCTTATTCAAAAACAAAATACCATAAACTCAAACAGTTAATAAAAGAAAGGCCCCTTTACCAGGGGCCTTTCTTATTCTTATCTACTCAAAATTATTGAGCCAACTGTTTTTGCATAGCCCCGATTAGGTGATTTTGTTCACCTACTCTCTTTTGAAGAGCAAACATTCTAGTCTCTAAAGTTCCAAGTTCGCCCGACTTATTTGACACACGAACTCCCCCATGCCTAACCTCGGGAGCAGGACTCTTACCTGCTTCTTTTAGTTGATTTTTTAGAGCTGTAATTGTTTTTTCATTGCTACCGACTGTTTCTTTCAATTTCTCAACCTTTTGGCCGACTACATCAATTTCAGATTCCTTTGGAGCAACGCCTGCAGCTAGCTGTCCCTGCATTGAATTAATAAAGTATTCTTGACTAAATACTTGTTTTTGAAGCGCAAACATCTTATTTTCTAGCTCCCCCAGCTCTCCAGATTCGCTTGAAACTTGTATTCCAAAACGAGAAGGAATGGATCCATTAGGACGAATACCCGCCTCTTGTAGTTGATTTTTTAGAGTTTCAATGGTTTTTTCATTAAGATTGACTGTTTCTTTCAACGCCAGAACCTGTTGTCCTACAGCAGCAGTCTTGACTTCTATAGTATTAAGACGGCCTTTGAGAGTAGCAGAATTAGCTTTTACTTCATTAACACTTGTTGCTTGATTAAAATTTTGTATTTTCATAATCACATCCTTGCGTTTAATTAATAATACTATCGTTAATTATAGTTAATAATTAATTAAACAACACGCTATTTTGCGAAATTATTTAATATTTAATTTCAATGCATAATAATAATTATTTTAAACACTGAATAGTAAGTGGTTAAGCTTGAGGTAAATTATTTTTTACAAACATGCAAAAACATTGCGGTCACATTGTCTGTTGATCGTTTACTCTGAATGGCAAAGTTTGTAACCTTTTCAGCTAAATCACCAAAAGCGCGATTTTGCATTAGTCCAACCACTTCTTCTTGCGAGACAAAGTCTGTGACTCCGTCACAAAGAAATCCAATTTTATCTCCCTTTTTCAATCGATCTATCGTGATTTCTGGTTTTTGACTTACTTGTGTGTAAGTTGGATCTCCAATGCTACGACTTAAATTAAGAGAGTAGCCTCCGACATTACGAATCCGTCGCATTTTAGGATTAGAAATAGCCCCCCAATTCTTCACCCTTTCCTTTTCTGTGTCCGTAACAGCCAGCATAGAAGCTCTTTTCACTTCTCCAGGATCACTCCAATCGCGCACACAAGAAAGAGGGGTTGATTTGAAATTTCCATCCTCATCTTTTGTATAACGAAAAACTTCACTATCTCCGACGGTAGCTGTGTAAATTTCTCCATTTTCCTTAATAAAGGATACTGCAGCCGTACTTCCCACATATCTTAAACTTCTCTTTTGGATTACTTCCTGATGAATTTGGTTTATTGTCGCCTCTAAAGCTCTATGAACATGCCCATCCGCAGCTTTTAAGGTTTTAGAAAAAATGCTAGGAAACATTTCAGCTGCAGTCTTTGCTACCCCTTCCCCTCCATGCCCATCAAAGATTCCAGCTACATAACCTTCTGGAGTTTTTTTAAAAAAATGAGCATCTTCCATAGAAGGTCTTATCCCTTGTTTTTCCGCCACCTTACACCTTAAAGCAACAGGAGAACTTGTAGCTCGACTTTCCATCGTTTGATAAGAAGCATAAATAGAACTTTCAACAGGTCCTTCTGCTTCTTTGTGCTCTTCGATAGCCTTCTTACTATTTGCTATCATCTCTTGAAGAGCCTTCCCCTTCGTTAAAGCTATTTTCCTCCAAGGGATTGTCAAGTTGGGTTCAGACTCGATTTTCGCATCACTTCCTGAAGAGCTAAGAAGCTGACTCTCTGAACAAGTCCTAACAAAAACTCTTTTTGGCGCATAAGCACTCGTTGTTCTAACAAGACTCCCAGAAACTGGCTCAAATTTACGTTTTTCAACTCTCACTGCCTGGTTAATGGACTCAATAACAGACTCCCCTACTTGAGAAGATTTAACAACACCCTTGGATCGAATCGTCATAGACCTGGTCATTATGATAGACCTTTCAGTCGAATTTAAACTATTAATAGACATTCCCTTAAAACCTCTTACATGAAAAATTACTTCGCACTCTACTCCATCTCTTTCACATACTCTGCAAAAGATGAACAGCCGCTCATTTTGAGAGCTTCGAATTCCTTTAAAAAGCTTTGAGCTATCTGTTCATTTTCTAAAATAACCACACTTTCTTTATGGGCGAACTTTTTTTGCAAAGAAAAACTATAAGATCCCGTCCAAGTCAGATCTTTTCCAAATATACAAAAAGAATGGTGCAGGTGATCTCTTTTTTTACCATTAGACTTCCAAACTAAAATAGAAATCCCTTCATTAGCTAACAACTGAAGCCTAGAATTTTTAGTCACCGTTTCAGCATCAACTATAATTTCTATGGATGCTCCCCTTTTATGAGCTTGCAATAAAGCCAAAATCACCTGAGAATTAGATAAACGATGAGAGGCTATCCGAATAAATTCCGATTCTTTTTGAATGTACTCTATACATTTTTTAGCAAGATCTGTTTCTGTCGTAAAATATACCGTAGACTCTTTGGCATATAAACCCCCAGCAACACACAAAATAAAAAAACATAAGATTATTTTTTCTCGTATACGCATCTTTTTCTCTTTTTTTTCTATACTTCGATTTAGCTGTGCTATAAAATCATAGATTCTTCTTTTTAAGCTATAGAAAAAACTTAACAGGTATCCAATGTCTCTTTATCCCATATATTATGACACTGAAACCACAGGAATCCGTGCTGACAAGGATCGAATCATCGAACTAGCAGCTTACAACCCTGTAACAGGTCAAAGTTTTTGTGAATTTATTAATCCTGGAATGCCCATTCCTGCAGAGGCTACAAGTATTCATCACATCACTAATGACATGGTAGCCAATATTCCCTCCTTTGCTGTTGTAGGGCAAGCATTCATCGATTTTTGCGGACCAAATCCTGTTCTTATAGCACATAACAACGACGCCTTTGACCGCCCTTTTTTAGAAGGAGAATTTTCAAGAAATCAACTAACTATTCCATCATGGCGCTATGTCGACTCCCTTAAGTGGGCAAGAAAGTACCGCCCGGACCTACCAAGACATGCGCTCCAAATCCTAAGAGAAGTCTACAACATCCCCTCAAACCAAGCTCATAGAGCTTTAGATGATGTAATGGTTCTACATGGAATTTTTTCTCAAATGATCGATAACCTTTCAATAGAAACTGTTCTTGCCTTAATGAGCGCTCCTACACAAGTCTCTAAAATGCCCTTTGGCAAACACCAAGGCAAGGCCTTATCTGAAATTCCAAAAGACTATGTTAAGTGGCTTAGCAAAAGCGGAGCTTTTGATAAATCTGAAAACCAAGAACTTATGAAAAGCTTTGAAAAATTAGGCTTCCTTGCGCCCGTTTAAAAAAGGTTATTAAATGTTCGTTTATTCTAAAAAAATCATACGTTTTATTAACGAAATCAAATTCACGACAAAAGAAATATTATCCAAAGAACTTCTCCTTAAAGTTACAAACAATTACTTTTTAGATCGAAAAAAAAAAGCATACTATCCTATTTCCATTGTAATTTATAATGACAAAAGCATGCTTGGCTATTTCGACCCCATGTTTAATGAGCTTGGATTTCATGAGCGCCTTATACACGCCAGTACAAAACAGCTCCATAACGTTATAAGACATGAGCTAGCTCATTATATTCTTTTCATTGAGAGCGAACACCTAACCCAAGCTCATGGGCCCGAATTCAGATCTTTTTGCCAGCGTATGGGATGGGGGGAAGAGGTCTTCAGCGCAACTCTTTGTTTAGAAAGTGAAACTAAAACTCTTGCAACAGAGGAATCTGACATTTTCAGAAAAATACAAAAATTAATGGCTCTAGCCAATAGTAGCAATAAAAATGAAGCTGAGCAGGCTATGATCAAGTCTCAACAACTCCTTTTAAAACACAACATTGAATCTAAATATATAGGCAATGACGACGATGAAAAAATGTTTCTTAAACGGATCATACAGCAAAAGCAAAAAGATGCAAAAATGCGCACCATTGCTAAAATCTTAGAAACATTTTTTGTAAGTTCTGTTTTTAAACGAATAGGGGATTTTACCCACCTTGAAATTTTAGGAAGCGCCGTTAACATCCAAATCGCTGAATATGTAGCCGATGTCCTTTTGCAAAAATTAGATCCTCTTTGGAACCAAACAAAACAAGAGCATGAGCTAAAAGGCATTGTCGCAAAAAACTCATTTTTTCTGGGTCTTGCCAAAGGATATTGTGATAAAATCAATTTTCTTAAAAAGTCGTACCAAACAGATGTTTCTCACGCTTTAATAGTCATCGAAAAAAAATTAAAAGAAGCTCAAGCTATGGCTTATCCACGCCTTACATTTGAGCGCAGTCAAAGAAGCTACTGCCATGAAGCCTCTCAACTAGGAGAGCTTGCCGGAAGGCAACTTAATATCAATCCAGCTCTTAGAGAAAATGCTAAAAATTCTGGAGCCTTTCTCACTTAAAAGAAAAAAGTAGAATAAATTCTTTCCTTATGCAATCTTTATATAAAACTAATATTTACAAAGGAAAACCTACACTATGGTACCTATACCTTTATCCATTCAGTTCACCCCTAAAGACAACACCACTAATTGCGTCTGTTGCTCATCCAATTCAGCCGTTCTCAACCAAACAAATATCCCCCAACCTCTTCCCGCAAATAATATAGATCGTAGGATGATTCCCTCCTCCACGGGGCTTATCGCAGAAGGAGACAAAAAACCCTCTCTATCTTCTTGCTTAGATTGCTTTGCTGATGTTAGAGATCTTAGAGTCAATGTTGAAGCTAGAAAAGTTTTTGAAACATATTTAACCCAACAAGTGGGCATAGATATAACTAAATCTGTACTAACAGAAAACAAATGGACAAGAGAAGGTGTCTCCTTAAGACAAAGAGAAATAGAACAATTAGAAGCTGAGGCAAAAGAAATACATCAATCAACTGAAAATACAGCCAAAATTTTCAAACAAAGAGAAGTTCTTGAGCTCCTCAGACAACACCCTTCTCCCCAAAACATTCGACCCTTCTCAACAGAAGTCTTAAGAGGCTCTTCAATTAACAGTGTTAACAACAGCAACCGAAGAACAAGTGACCCCCAAAAGCCTCTTGTAGTTACTAGATCTAATAGAAATGTTCAGGAAGTGTTCAATCCTGAAAAAATCGCAAGCTACATCAAAGAAATTACTCCAGCCACTCCAGAGCAAGCTAGTACTATTGCAGACCAATTACAATTAACATTCACCTACTCTCACTCAAACAAACCTATCGAGTCAAAAGACATCCTTTATTCCCTTGTCGACCTAATTAGACAATATAACCTACCCGTTAATGAACCTCCTCCCCTTGACCCCAGAGTATCTCAATATCATAGCTTCAACGAAATTCCCATCCAAACATTGAAAGACTTCAAGGACAATAAAAATTAAATCTAGCAAACAAAACCTTAAAGGCTATATAAGATTTGTCCATTTGAACGATTAGGAGCCTTATGTCTTTGCTTCCGCTTTTCAATCTTGAGACAATGGTTCAAATGGAAATCCAATATGACGAATCACGAATCTATACAGCAAATTATTATAAGCAGTCTTATCATAAAACTCCTGTATATGGCAGTATGGCTGTAAATGCCCTTAAAGAGATTCCAGCCATTCAAGCCGTTACACGCTTAACGATCCAAAGATGTGGATTTTGCACATCCAGAGTTATATTTAAAACTGACATCAAATTATCAAGAATTGAAGCAGCCTCTATCATAGAAGAAGCTCAATCAGGCCTTACTTTAACAGCTTCTTATAGAGCACGAGAACTATTTAATAATATTGTAAAACAATCATGAGTCTTTTTAAAAACAATACAGCAGAAGATCTAACCATTCAAGGGCAAGACTTTTCTCAAACACCACTTTCTGATCATATATTTACAAATTGTCTCTTTAAAAACTGTAATTTCACTGAGAGCTTACTTAGAGGAGCCAAGTTCATCTCTTGTTCCTTCAAAATTTGCAATTTAAGCCTTGTTAAAATAGATGGATGTAGACTGCAAGACGTCCATTTTGAAGATTGCAAAATGGTGGGAGTCGAATTCTTCAAATGTGAAAAAAGTTTTTTCTCTCTAAAAATAAAAAACAGTTTCCTGCAATATTGCAATTTTTCAAATTTAAACATGAAGCAAGCTTCGTTTTATGGTAGCACTCTTAAAGAATGTCACTTTACAGATACCTGTTTAATAGAGACTGATTTCAGAGATACAGACCTTCCTTTGACTATTTTCCACAATAGTGACCTTTCCAAAGCAAACTTCTCTGGATCGAAGAACTATGAAATTGATGTAAGAGCCAACAAGGTTAAAAAAGCTAAATTTTCCCTCCCCGAAGCCATGGGACTCTTGCGTGGATTTGAAATTGAAATCATCTAAAACTTTATAAATTAATAGATACGACAAGTGACATAGATGAAATTTACACAGATTATGTGAGATTGATACTGAAAAGCCACAAAATCCCTGTTAAACCCGGGTTCAAAACAAATTAACGATGAATGATCCTGCTACCTTTTTATCGCCGCCGCAGCTTCTTGCCTGATTTTTTAGGTTCTTCGTCATCGTCGATTGCTTCTTTCTCGGATTGTTTTTTCCCGTCTTTGGAATCATCCGAGGAAGTCGAGGACTCCGACACGTCTAAAATATCGTCTTCATAATCAATTTCTTCTTCAGCCGACCCTTCCTCCATATCCGGACTTGCAGATTCAGACTTATCTACCTTTTCTGCCTCCTCCTCCCCTTCGACAGGGTGGCTAGGCATTTCCTTGAAAAGCAACTTTGTTGAGGGAAGCGTGATGGGCGATCCTCCCGGGACTATGGTAACAGTTATTTTTACACAAGGTTCTTGCTTAGAGGGAATCTTAGAAAGTGCAACATCGGTTGTCTTCCCATTTTTTGGCTTGGGAGTTTTTTCAGATAGTGGAGGAATATTTGCCAAGCCGTCCACACGAGGTATAGAACCCATACAAGCACCCCTTTTTCGGTTGATCTGCTAAATCACATCTAATTTAAATTGAATATATTTTCAATTTAAAAATCAATACTTGTTGGCGCAAAATTAAAATTTCCGGTTTCTCCCAAATAGAAATTTCCGGTTTATGGCATATGAGAATCAGTTCATTAGCCATTTAAGGAGATTTTTTAATGAATGGAGTTATCACTATGACAAAGAAGAACTTAGAGACATTAAAGGTCATGAGCTTATTAAACGAAAAAAAGCTCACGCAAATAGAAGCTGGAAAGAGGCTTCGGTTAACTGATCGTCAGATTCGAAATATTTTTAAGAGCTATAAAGAGTTTGGAGATCAAGGAGTTATATCAAAAAAACTTGGGAAGCCCGGAAATAGACAGCTGCCTAAAGGACTTAAAGACAAGGTTTTAAATCTCATAAAAACAACTTATGAGGGATTTGGCCCAACATTAGCGGCTGAAAAATTATTAGAAAATCATAAAATCAAAATATCCGTAGAAACAATTCGAGGGATCATGGTCACTCATCATCTATGGGTAGCTTCTCGAGTGCATAAAAAAGTGCATAAATTACGTTCCAGAAGAGCTCATTTTGGAGAGCTGATCCAAATAGATGGATCGGAACATAAATGGTTCGAAAACAGAGGACCATCATGTTCTCTTATCGTAATGATTGATGATGCAACAAGCCTCCTAGTTAGCTTGTTATTCACTCCGACAGAAAGCTTAAATGCCTATTTTCAGTCGAGCAAGGACTACTTTAAAAAAGAGGGGTGTCCACTTGCTATGTATAGTGATCGTTTTTCTGTATTTGAGGTGGCAAGAAAAAACCCTTTACTTGAAGAACAAGCATTGACTCAGTTTAAACGGGCCCTGAGAGAACTCGATATTAACTTAATCTGTGCTAAAACACCGCAAGCGAAGGGTAGAGTAGAAAGAGTTAATCGCACGCTACAAGACCGTCTTGTAAAAGAGTTGCGATTACTCGGTATTTCTACTATAGAAGATGCTAACATTTTTTTGCAAAAATCAGATTATATCATCAAGCATAATGCTATGTTTGCGGTCCCTCCTGCTCAAAGAGGAAATGTGCATCGGACCTTGGATAAAGAACAATTATCTCAGTTAGATCGGATTCTTTCTCGCAACTATGAAAGAGTCATTCAAAAGGATCTTTCATTTCAATATGGAGGGGACATTTATCAGATCATTTCACAAGAATCAAGACACGACCTTTGTAGAAAAAAAATTACGATATGGGAGGACGTGAATAAGACAGTTAGAGCAGAAATAGCAAATGAAGAGATAGAGGTGCGCTCTATGAGGGAAGTTGAATATCTACCCAAAAGCATCTCTAATGAAGATCTTTTGAAAATGTGGAAAATAAAGAAGAAGTATATACCAAACATCCATCATCCATACAAAACTAAATATAAGAATAAATAAAAAATTTAAATTAAATGATAATTAATAAGCATATTTGTAATATAAAGAAAGGGAAACAATCAAAACGGACGCCGGGCCTTCTATGGGATTCCGGTGTTCGGATTGATTAAAGTATCTTCTAAAACCGGAAGTTTCTATTTTGGACAACTACCGGAAATTTCTATTTGGGGCTAACATTATCATGCTAATGCTGTTTTCGTAAAATTAAAATTTCTTGTTTACGGGATATGAGGATTAGCTTATTAGCTATTTAAGGGAGTTTTTTAATTGATGGAATTATCATTCTGAAAATAAGACACTATAGATCAGTTGGTTGTGTCAAAAAGTTCAAGCAGCGGCAATATTTAAACCCCAGCCCCTACTTGAACTTCTACATTGTACATCATTTCCCACATTGCTCTAAAGGCTGGGCAAGTAGCTAGAAGTTCTGTTTTAGTTCCTTCAGCTATCTTCACCCCTCTATCGATATAATAGATCTTATCTGCATGATCTATAGTAGAAAGACGATGAGCGATTAAGATTTGCGTTACTTCTCCTTGAAGAGAAGTTATCGCATTTTTAATATGATGCTCACTTAAGGCATCTAATGAAGATGTGGCTTCATCTAGAATAAGAATAGGAGTATTACGAGCTAAAGCCCTTGCAATAGCAAGTCGTTGCTGTTGACCACCTGAAAGGTTTTGCCCTGACTCACTCAAAAGGGTATCATACTTATCAGGAAGACGACAAATAAACTCTTCAGCATAAGCTCTACGAGAGGCAATTTCTACAATCTCTTTAGAAATGTTTTTACCAACTGTGATATTTTCTTGTATCGTGTCTAAGAATAAAAAGGGCTTTTGAGATACGAAACTGATAAGTTCTCTTACAGATTTTTGTGTGTAAGATTGTATAGGCTTTCCATCGATACGAATTTCCCCTTTTTCCACTTCATAAAGTCGAGGTAAAAGTTGAGCTATAGTTGACTTGCCAGAACCTGTTGGCCCTACAAAAGCTACGGTCTGCCCTTTTTTAATGGTAAAGCTTACGTCTTGTAAAACCCATTCTCCTTGATAGCGGAACCAAACATGGTCGAACTCTATTGAATCCTTAAATTCTTGGAGTTCGATAGCCCCTTCTTGATCTTCTATCTTTGGCTTAAGGTTTAAAACTTCAAACATCCGTTCAGCAGCTACAATCCCCTTTTGAACGTTAGCATTTTCATCAGCAAATTTCTTAATAGGCTCGTAAACAAGATGTAAAAGACCGCAAAAAACAATCAATTGAGATACACTCATCCCTAATATATAAAGACCAAAAAGAACAACGACAGCAAGACATAAAGTTGTTACCCCATGCAAGATTGGCCTAGCTAAAAGACCATATTTAGCTGTCTTACTCTCAAGCTGTGCCATCCTGTCATTTTGTTCTTTATATTTTTTTAAAGAAAACGTCTCCATAGAGAATATTTTTACAGTTTGAATACCTGCCAAAAACTCCAAGAGCACTGTGGCAAACTTTTCTTGATTTGATAGGAGCTGTCTAGATAC
>CANNLR010000023.1 GCA_947505635.1 Chlamydiota bacterium | reverse complement strand
TCCTTCTGAAGAATTGCTGCGCGAAATTGTGATTAAAAATCAAAACCCAAAAGAGTCTTTTACTTTCCCGTCTGCTTGTCATAGTACGATGGCGGGTAATACTGTGTATTTTGATGTAAATGCACCTTTAGATCGTTGGGTGATTACAGGAGCTTCAGAAGGAGAGGAAAAGCTTATATTTTCTGAAGAAGAAAGGCTTTTTAAGAATTGGTCTACTCATGGAATTATGCAAGAAATGATCCTGCGACCATTTAGTGGACATAAAGAACATAGTTTAAAGTAGATGTCATACTCTGAAATCTTCTTTTTTGTTAAATGATAGATAGAAGAATGTGGTGATCGGAAAGGGCGACCTCTCTTTTGTGTAAATCATAGGCAGGGATAAGGGTAGTTTTTACTTTTGCTTGAGATGGCTTATAAGAAAGAGCGCAGTCAACGTGCTCGAAGCCCTCTTCTATATCTTTTGGGTCTTCTTTTCCTTGAATGGTGGAGCTTAAGCAGTTTGTACAGGTGGCATTTTTTGGAGTGAGGGTGAAGGAGCTTTCTTCTTTTAGTCCACTTGTAAAATGTTCTGTTATTCCAGATGAGCTATATTCATCATTTTCTTTTCCTGTTCGTTTTATATTAGAGTCCATGAATAAGAAGCAGGGAACGGTTCCTTCTTGAGAAAGCTTTTCACAAAGGGATGTGATTTCTTGAACTTGTTTTTTTCGTAAGGCAACTACTTCTTGAGAAGAGCCAGCTCTAAGGTGAGCATTAATGATCCAACCAGTTTTTGTTTTTACGCAAAAAACACCACGAGCGATAGGTCCATCATCAGATAATGCATGGTATTGAACTTCTTCTATAGGGTATTTAGAGGCAAAGAAAAGTCCTCCTCCCATCCTGTTTGTAGGCATAGGTCCAATCCTAGTAAAGCCGTGAGCGTACTTGTCCTTTATTTTCTCCCAAAGTTGTAAGGAAGGGGACATGGACATCTCTTGTAGACAGATGAAGTCTGCATCAGCTGTCAAGATGGCTTCTGCTGCCTCATCTATTCGAGCTGCGGCGGGCCTAATGCCCCCCAAGGTGGCTATTCCGTAGGGCAACATGCAAAGGTTCGCAGAAAGCACGGTATAGGTGTCTTTTGTGTCTTGTTTTTCCTCAAAAGCACCCTTTAAATAGTTATAAGGTCTTTTCTGTAAAAAATCTCCCGTTACATCAAGTACTTCTCCAATTCCATATAAAGAAAGGGTCAAAGGGAGAGAAAGGATGCTGAGAGAAACACTCATTACACGCGCGATTATTTCTGTTAAAAAAGTAGATTGGTTGCCAAACTTGCCTGGATTGATAGCTGTAGAAAAAACGTGCATAGAGCATTCTACTGCATAATCTATGGGTCTAATCCAAGATAGAGCTGCACTATGTAAATACTGTCCTGCTTTTTCATAATTTGTTAAAGGAGCAAAAGCTGTGCAAGGTTTCAAAGAGATCATAAGATTTTTCCTATTGTAAGGTTATGATGGATGTCAAAGGTCTATGGTCGGAGAGGGCAGATAAGGTGACTTTTTTTGGGTCATAGTAAGTTTGCCCAACCGTCGTGATAATGCTTTTGACATGACCTGTTAAAGCTAATATATAATCGAGCTCTAAGGCTTTTGAGATTTTTTTCCCATAAAAACGAAAAGCACAAGAGTCGTCGCCATCCCAGGTTGGAATCTTGCTCTCTTTATTTCCATCTAAGAAGGTAAGGAAAGAGGTGTCCTCATTGTTTGTTGGGGAAGAGGTTAAAAGGAGGCCGGGAACGGCTTCTAGGTTTTCCCTAGATACATTAAGATCTCCACAGACAATTACGGCTAAATTTTTGTTAGCAAAATTTTTAACCTTCTCTAAGACAATTTGCATTTGTCTTTGATTGCAGGAGATTTCTTCTTCTGTGGGGAATTCAGGCTCTTCCCCATGCTGCGCATGAGTTGTGAAGATTCTTGCGACATCTTCGCCTTTATTTTGTAGGGTAAAACCGACGACGGATTTTGCGCTATATTTGGTAGTCCCAACTAAAGTGTCTTCAGGAAAGAGCTCTACATCGAATGCACTTATGGGAAATTTGCTTGCTACAAAGATTCCTGAAGAGGTTCCTATGCTTCTTGGTGCAATATTAAAGTATATGTGAGAGTAATTTTCTTTTAGAGCTTCGGCTAAATCCATAGCGCTGCCCGTGTCAAATGTCTCATAGAGACAAACAACGTCAGAGTCTTGTTTTAAGACTTCTTCTGCGATTTTTTGCGCTCTATAAAAATAAGAAAGAATACCTCCATCTGTGATGGAATATCCTGCTGGTACAAAACAAATATTCCAAGAGAGTAAAGAAAATGAACTATCAGAGGGGAGGGGTTTTTCTTCTGCTTTACCTGGTAGATACAAAAAAGGTTCCTTCGAGAGGTTAGCTGTTAAAGAACGCAAGGCTATGCCTGGAAGTGTTGTAAATAGGGCCAAAGCAGTATAAAGTCCATAGCCAATAAGAAGACTCCATCTTCTTATGATATTCTGCAGTTTTCCTATTGTATTGCTTGCTTCTACAGGATAAAGCTCATCTATGATCGCTTCCATTTTGTGACATTCCCTACTTTTGCAAATAGGATCTGTCAGGTAAGAGGCAGCTCGAAAGGCAGCTATTTTACATCGGTTTGTAATATTGTCTAAATCGATATAGTTTGGCAATTGATTTAAATATTGCGATTTATTATTAGTTGGCAATATTTTATCCATGTTAAATCCTGTTTAGTTTTCGTGAATTGTACATTGTTGCTTAGTTTTTTGTTAATCAAAAAATTAAGCAGCTAGCTGATTTTACCAAAACTTCAGAAAATGGCTGAAGGCGCTAATTTTCACTTTTTAGCATGTCTCGCTGGCAAAAATTAATCTGCTAAAATATATTGGCAACTCTGTTCTCTTTTTTTAATTATTTATTAGTATTTAGTTAATTTTTCTTAAGTTTGTTTAATGTTGAGTTAATTTATAATTATTAATACAATTAATATGTTGGCTTGTGTTTGGTCGTGGGAAGGATTTTGGCAGCATAAGACGCTAAAAGCTAATTTTAAACCAAATCAAAGTGCGAAAATGCTTATGGAGTGTTTATGTTTAAAGTTTTCAATAGTTCGATTAAGCAAGGCGCTTATCCTATTATTCGTAATCTACCGAATGGTATAACGAATTTACCTGCTTCTTCTCTTCGTTTTTTTTCGATGCTTCCTTCTAGTAGAATACCTCTTTCTGCCGCTTCGACGCCCTTTCGGTTTTCTAAGCAAGAGCAAAAAGCGCAAAAAGTTTTTTTGTCTTATTTACCTAAAGCTGCTGAACCGTTGGGTTCTAATATTGTTGAAGGAAACGACTTAGAGCAAATAAGTTCGGATACAAAAAACATTGCAGCCAAGACATCCATACTCTCAACCCCAATAGGAGATCTTAAATGTCAAAGACACACTTCAACAGTGATGACGATTAAATCCTTTCTTTCCGAAGAGGAGTGTCAGTACTTGTGTAATAAATGTCAAAACCTACAGCAAACTAAAGCTGGGAGTGTCCTAGGTACATTTAAGGCTAATCAAGTTGATTTACTACAGTTTTGCACTGATGCATTCTTCAGGAAAAACCCAAGAGATGAAGTCATTGATAAAATTCTCAGTAAACTGTCAATTTTTTTAAATGCCTTAAATGGCAATGAAATTATAGAAAGGCCACCTTCAGAAATTAACCTAGATGACGATCTTGAGCAATTATTAATTATTCACTATAAAAAAAACGAAGGAAAGTTTGGCGCTCACTTTGATAATGAACCATTTCAAATGGGTAACATGAGAAATCGACTCGCAACGATTCTTATCTATCTAAATTCAGTGGAAAAAGGGGGAACAACAAGGTTTACCAAAACAGATATCTCGATTCAACCGGAAATGGGAGATCTTTTGTTTTTTTATAATTATGATCCAAAATCAGAAAATCCTAACAAGGCTAATTTTTCTTCCCCCGAGGCTAAGTTTTCTTCCATTCCCAAGAAGTCCATTAAATGGTATCCAGAGTCTATAAATCAGCATGAAGGTTGTATTCCTGAATCAAACGATAAATATATTATTTCAGCATTTATCATGGAGCACATGGAGAGCTGGTGTAGGTCAAGTGGAGACAGAAGTTCAAGGGATAGTTTACCTCTTGGAATCATGCCGTCAAAATAATGGATATCGGCACTTTTCATTTCAAGAACTGTATTATATCTGTCGTATCCATCGAGTTACTTCTTTTTCTAGGATATGACTGGCATCCTTGTGTTGAGAGGGGGTTTCTAGGATTCTACTGATGACTTGACCTACAGCATAAGCTTGGATTTCGAGTAGAGAGGGGGTTACGCACTTTAGGAGTTTATTTAGATAGTCTTGCAGGTTCTTGGATTGAATAGAGGGGGGAGGGAGAATGCAAAATTGGTATTCTAGCTCTGTTGCATAACTAACAAGCTTGGCTTTAGGGTTTTGAGAAATGATGTTATTGACTAAAGATTTAAGTTCTTGAAAAGTAGCTTCTTTTTTAAGGTGTCCATCGCAAAGATTTTCTTTAAGTCGGGACAATCTTTGCATTCCGTTGGTTTCGTCTTTAAAAGAAAGATACCGTCCCCCTTCAGCAGATAGTAATGCGATACGCATGAGCTCAGATAGGACTCGAAAGACGTTGGCTTGGGAGCTTGGCATATGAATCCAAGACATGTACCAAGAATAAAAATCAGAAACTGAGTTGAAAAGTTGTCTTCCTGGGCCTATTTCTGGAGTAAGCTCTTTTATAGTCATTGGTATCGGCTCCTTGTAAAGAGCCCCCTACTGTTTCAAGGGTGGGGGGCTTAAAGTTTTTTGGGTCTCAATGCTATTATAGAGGAGAGATTTCGGGTTACAGGGCCCCCGATCTTAGGGAATGTTTCTTCGCCTCTATCGTAATTGTAAACTATTTTTTATTAATTTGAGAGTTTTAAACTATATATTTTTATTTTTTATGTGAGCTATAGCTATATCCTTCAAATTCTCTTGTCTTTATGGAATTTTTTATGTAAAAATGTTAGTAGCTAATTTTTTTGCGATAGAAAGACACTAGATAGCGTTTCGGTTTTTTTGTTAACATGTTCTTTTTTAATTGTTTGAAACAGGAAATAATCATTTTATTATGAATGAATTTATTGCGTACCTTATTAAAAATCTGGTAGATAAGCCGGAAGCTGTACAAGTTCAAGTTGTGGATGATTCCGAAGATTTACTAGTGACCGTACAGGTCTCAAAAGAAGATGTGGCAAAAGTAATAGGTCGTCAGGGTAGAATTATTAAGTCCCTTAGAACGATAGCATTGATTATAGGGGCTCGTTTAGGAAGACGTATACGATTAGAGCTTTTAGAATAATTTTAAGGGAGAGTGGGTGTGACTGGAAACGCGGGAATGGAATCTATTTTATCAACAGGTTCTTTGATGGAGATAGAATGGCAAACGTTTTGGCAAAAGATGACATTGCCTGATAAAATTCAAATTTCACTTCCTGTTTCTAAAAAAAAGATAATCATCTTATCAGGTCCGACTGGGGTTGGAAAGACAGCTCTTTCTTTAGTAGTCGCTAAAGCTATCGGAGGAGAGATTATTTCTGTAGATTCTATGCAGGTGTATCAAGGAATGGATATAGGGACCGCAAAGATCCCATGGAAGGACAGAAATGAAGTTCCTCATCATTTGTTGGATGTCCGTTCTATTGGAGAAACCTTCAATGTTGTAGATTTCTACAATGAGGCTACTCGTTTAATAGAAGAAATTTATGAAAGAGGCCATGTTCCTGTCGTTGTTGGGGGAACAGGATTTTATATTCATGCTTTGATTTATGGACCTCCAAGTGGGCCTGCTTCTAATGAAGAGGTTCGTATGGGGTGGGAAACTGAGATGCAAGAAAAAGGATCAGAAGCTTTATTTCGTAAATTAGAGGAGATAGATCCCCAATACGCCCAAACAATTACGCAAAATGATAAGCATAAAATTATTAGAGCTCTTGAAATTATTTCTTTAACAGGAAAAAGAGTGTCGCAATTTATAAAACAGGTTAATCCCTTACAAAAATATGACTTCCGTTGTTGGTTTTTATATCTTCCAAAAGATGTTTTATATCAAAGAATTGAAGAAAGATGTGACGAAATGGTCGCAAAAGGATTTTTGCAGGAGGTAGAATCGTTGGATAAATTGGGGCTTAGGGCGAATAGCTCGGCTTCTCAGGCTATTGGATATAGACAGTGTTTAGAATTTTTAGACTCTCCTAGGGGAGAAAAGGACTGGGAGCGGTTTATGATGACATTTAAGCAAGCTTCTAGGAAATATGCGAAAAGACAATTTACCTGGTTTCGTAAAGAAAAATTCTTTAGGTGGTTAAATAGGGAAGAGCTTTCTTTTGAAAGAGCCGCTGAGGTGATTTTACAAGACTTTGAGCTCTCTCCTTAAAAAAAAATAAGGAAAAGTTCAGAAAAAACTTCTCCTAAAACATTGATTTTTATAAAATTACTAGTCACAAAACCATCTTTTGTTAACCCGTTGGACATACACACCATGAATATAGATCAAGAAATCGTAGAAAGCTCTTTGCAAGATTCCATCCTTCCTCAAGAGGAAGAGGGTGAAAAAGAGGAAAATCCTTTAGAAATAACTAGTGCCAGTCCTGTTTTGGATGATTTTAAGATGTTTCTTTCTGCTTTTCATGAGCTAAAAGATGCTGAAGAGAAAATTCGTTTCGCTATTGAATTTATGCGCTGTAGGTTAACAGGATTCGTTTCTCCTAAGTTTCGGGAATTCTGGGAAGTGAGAAAATTGTGCCTTCCTTTTTTTAAAGATGGACTTTCTTCTAAGACAAGAGCAGATCTTTGGCAACAATATGTTGATTTGGCTATAGAAGCCAGGAGAGTAAAAGAAATTCTAGATGAAAGATCAAGCTTTGCCTATGAGCAAATTGATTTAGCTCTACTTTCTTTAGTTCAAAATTTAGATAACATAGAAGATTCTTTGTCTCAGATTGATCCTGTAGAAATACCTACAGAAGTGAGAAGTCTTACGTCAAAAAAAGACAACTACATTATTGTGCAGAAAAAATTACATTTTTTTAATACATTAGCGACAAAAGTTAATGCCCTTCGTAAAGAAGTGATCAAAACGGATATGCGTGTTCGCAGTAAAAATAAACTTTTTGAGAAGTTGTCAGTCTGCGGAGACCGAGTATTTCCAATGAGAAAAGACCTCATCAAGGTTATATCAGATGATTTTTTAGAAGATGTTAACGGCTTTTTCGCTCAACACTTTGCTGCAGGGCAATCTCCGCAGGGGTCTTTATATGCCCTTAGAGAAGAAGTGAAGGGATTACAGTCTATAGCTAAGGCTTTAACGTTAAACACGTATTCTTTCACAGAGACTCGTTTCAAATTGAGTTCATGTTGGGATATTCTCAAAGAGTGGGAAAAGGAAAAGAAAAAAGAAGTGAATGAGAAAAGAGCTGAGCATCAACAGAATTTTGAAGCTTGTTCTTTGAAAGTTCAGGAATTTGAACTCTTTTGCCAACAAGAAGTCGCTTTGAGTGAAATAGAGATAAAGTATGTAGAACTTGCGAAGACTTTGAGAGAAGTCGAGATGGATCGCACAGAAGTTAGATTGCTTAAAGAGCGAATGGATCTTGTTAGAAAGCCTCATGAAGCTAAGAGAAGACAACATCTTTTTGATGTGCAAGAAAAAGAAAAGCAAGAAGAAGCAACTCGATTGCAGAAGGTGCAAGAATTGCGTCTTTCTTTACAATCTTTGATAGAAAATGCAGATACGCTTTTATTAGAAGAACTATCAGCTCAAAAAATAGTATTGGAAGAGATGTATAAGGTGTTGGCTCTTTCTAAAGCTGAGAAAGTCTTATTAGAGCGTTTATTTAAGCAATTTAAAGATCGAATGTTGGATGCTAAAGGACGTTCTTTATTGGCGCTTTCTCATGACGAAAGAGAACAATATGCAGGGCTTGAACAATTGCTGGAAGAGAAAAAACAAAGAAGGCAAGAAGTTAAGTCTCAGATCGAATCGTATCGAAAAGTTCTAGGGGGCTCCAGTCTTGACTTTGAGCGAGCTATGAGCTGTCGAGAGCTCATGGAATTGGAAAAAGAAAGTCTTGAAAAAATTAATAAGGCTATTTTTGAAATTGAATCTAAGATGAAAGAGATCAATGGATAGTAGTGGCTATTTCTCTATTTGATTTGGATCGCACGCTGCTGTCTTCAAACAGCAGCTTTTGTTTTTCTTTGTACCTTTATAAAAAAAAAGTACTTTCTGTTTTTTCTCTTATGTTTTCTTGTTTTTATTATATTTGGCATCAATATTTCGGTCTTTCTCTAGAAGACTTGCATGCGAAGGTGTTTAAAAGATTACTTTATGGCATATCTATGCCTCTTTTAAAGCAGCATGCAGAAGAATTTGTAGGATTCCATTTAGAAAGACTTCTTTATTTCCCTGCTTGGGAAAAACTAAAAAGAGCCCAGCATGAGGGGCATTTTACTTGTATATTATCAAATTCCCCCAGTTTTCTTGTTCGTGTTATTGCTGAAAGATTCCAGGTAGATGCATGGGAAGCTTCTGAATATCTGGTTGACAAAGATCAAAGATTGTGTCAAATACAGAAAATATTGCAAGGTGTAGAAAAGGCTTGCTATGTGGAGGAAATTACAAAGCGGTTGGGTATAAATAAAGAAAAGAGCACTGGATACTCAGATAGCTATCTAGATCTTCCCTTTCTTTATTCTGTTGGTAATGCTGTTGTGGTGAATCCAGATCGTAAGTTAAAGCGAGTAGCAGATCGACTTAAGTGGAAAGAAATCTAATCAGGATGCTTAAGTTTTTATTATAAACACAAACCACATAAAAAATAATTTCTATGAAAAAAGAGTTTATTGTTTTAAATCGCGTAGCACAATCTGTTTTTGATAAGAAGGGTGTAAATATTTTAGCCCTAGATATAAAGCCCTGTACCGATACGACAGATTATGTCATTATTGCTGAAGGGCTTGTCGATGCTCATGTAAAGGCTATAGCCCAAGAGGTGATAGCTGGTATGCAAAAAGAAGGCATTTCTCTTTCCTATGAAGAGGGGATGAAAAATGGTGATTGGGTGGTCTTAGACTTCACCTGGGTAGCTATTCATCTTTTTATGCCAGGTATGAGAGAAAGATATGAGTTAGAGAGCCTTTGGGCGGAAGCTCAAGTGGTTGATGTCTCTATCGACGTGTCTTCTAGATTGGAAAGGATGCCTTTAGAGGCAGTTTCTTGTTGGTAAAATAAGGTATACATTTTTTTACTTTATTTTATTCGTTGCCTAAATAATTGGTATTTCAGTATTTTATAATAGCTCTTGTAGCTTCGCGTGTGTTTAGCTGTAAGAAACAATTTTAATAATGAAAAGATCGCTGCTAAAGGGAGCTCTAGTTATCCATATGAAGAGAAAACGTGTTGTAGTAACGGGAATGGGGATTGTATCTTGTTTTGGTACAGATGTAGACTTTTTTTATGAGCAGCTTTTAGCTGGTCGTAGCGGAGTCGTCCCTATTAAAGAATTTCCTTGCGAGGACTATCCTACAAGGTTTGCAGCGAGTGTGCAAAACTTTGATATAGGTGACTATATTGACAAAAAACAAGCTCGTCGTATTGATCCTTTTATGAGATACGCTATGGTTGCTGGAAAAAAATCTTTAGAGATGAGCGGTTTGACAGGTGAGGCATTTGATCGATTGGATAAGGCCCGATGTGGTGTTCTGATTGGTTCGGGGATGGGAGGGATGAACACTTTTTCCGATGGAGTGGAGACACTCTTGACAAAAGGATTTAAAAAGCTCACTCCTTTTTTTGTTCCTTTTATTATTACCAATATGGGAGGAGCCCTTCTAGCGATGGATCTTGGCTTTATGGGGCCTAATTACTCGATCTCTACAGCCTGCGCTACATCAAATAACTGCATCTATTCGGCAGCTGAGCATATCCGTAGTGGAGAAGCTGACGTGATGATTTGCGGGGGTAGCGAAGCTCCTATCATCCCAATCGGCCTTGCAGGTTTTGTTGCTTGTAAAGCGCTATCTGAACGAAATGAAGCTCCAGAGCAAGCTTCTCGTCCTTGGGATAAGAGTCGAGATGGATTTGTTATGGGAGAAGGGGCTGGAGTTCTAGTTTTAGAAAGTCTAGAGCATGCACAAGCTCGAGGAGCGACAATTTTAGCCGAGTACTTAGGAGGCGCTGTTTCATGTGACGCCTATCATATGACAAGCCCTAGAGAAGATGGTCTTGGGGTAAGCCTTTGCATAGAAAAAGCATTGGCTGATGCTGGGATTGCGAAAGAAGAAGTGAATTATATTAATGCTCATGCGACTTCTACTCCAGCAGGAGATCTGTGTGAAGTAGCGGCTATTAAGAAAATATTTGGTCCTTTTTTAAGCAAAATTAAAATGAATGGGACTAAGTCTATGATCGGGCACGGTCTTGGAGCAGCCGGGGGAATGGAGGCTATTGTATCGATAAAAGCTATCTTAACAGGCATGTTGCACCCGACTATTAATCTTATAAATCCTGAAGAACAAGTAGAGGGAATCGATCTTGTTCCAAACGTTGCAAAACCTCATCAGGTACAAGTTGCTTTATCCAATTCTTTTGGATTTGGAGGGCATAATTCTAGTATCCTTTTTGCTCCGTTTTCTTCATGAAGCAAGAACATTCTTGTGGCATAGTCCCACTTAAAAAAGAGGGAACAGACATTTATGTTCTATTGATTGTTCATAAAGGGGGCAGACACTGGGGTTTTCCAAAGGGACATAAAGATCCTGGAGAGACGGATCTTCAAACTGCTGAACGAGAGCTGAAAGAAGAAACAGGGCTTATTGTTTCTTCTTTTTTAAATAAAAAACCGTATATTGAAACTTATACTTTTTATAAGTTTCATCAAAAAATCAATAAGAAAGTAAGTTACTTTCCTGCCTTTGTAGAAGGGGATTTGATTCTTCAATTAGATGAAATCATAGACTCTCGTTGGGTTTTAATCAAAGAGGCAGGACAATTCCTGACTTTTAAGGAAGCTAAGGAGATCTGCTTGAAGGTTGTAGCTTTACTTCAAAATGAGCAGATGCTCCTCTAGCTTATTTAAAGATTATTCGTTAGGGCTTAGTCCAGATAGGATATTTTTCCCTTGATAATTGGAGTAAGTGTGGGCAGTGAGGCTTTCTCCAGTTTGTTGCGAAATATTACCCATTAGCCCACTTATCTTTCCTGTTAACTTAGTAAGGCGTGGATCGACCTTGTTCTGGTTGCTGTGAGCACCTTGTGCTGTTTGTTCATCTATACGCATAATTTTTCCTCTTAGAAAATAAAGATTATCTATCGTGCTTATGTCAAGAAGAGCGATTTAAGTAAATGTATTTTTTTACTCGGTTACGCTGTTTTCTTTTTCTTTAGAGGAATAGAAGGTGTTTGAATTTCTTTAGCGGCTACTTTTTTTATCGTCTCTTTAAGAGGGGTCTCAGAGTTTGAAGTAGAGAGAGTTTTTTTAGTAGAGGGACTTTTTTCTGTAGCCTTTCGTAAGAATTTTGCGAATAATTCTATTTTAGCGCTAAGGGATAAAATAGGAGCGTGAATGATTTTGTCTTGTTTTTTGTTCATAAATAACCTACCCGTTAAATTTTAATTATACACTTAATTGCTATCTTGGTCAATTTATTTATACTATAAAGTGTTTTAATTTATTTTTTTTAAATAAAATAGCAATAAAGAAAACAGATAGAACGTGAAGATAAAGAAGGGGTTCTGAAATAAAAGGAAGAGTTAAGGAGATATCTAAACAATTAGGTGATTCTGTGAGCAGTTGAAGAACTTTTCCTGTGAAGATTTCATTGACTTGATGAAGTAGATTCCCTAAGGGGGGAAGGAAGAATCCTACAGGGAAACCAAGTAAGAGCAATAAGATGCTAAGAAAGATGGTAAAGGGAATAAAGAGGTTATAAAGAAGGCTGATTAGAGGAAATGTAGTAAAATACCAGAGGCAAGTAGGAATCAGCGTAAGATAAACAGCTAAGTTGACAGCCAATATGGATCTTAGCGCACAGCAAATAAGATAAGTGATTTTTTCTAAGGGATATAAGGAAAGAGCTTGAAGGGTGCTTCTTTTAGGTAAGAGCTTTTCTACCCAAGAAAAAGTTAGAGGAAAAAGAAGTAAAATAGATCCTGTTGCAAGGAAACTTAGTTGAAATCCTAAATTTGTTACGCTTTGAGGAGCTATAAGAAGTTCAAGGAGTAATGTGATTCCTAGAAGATTTAGGGCGTTAGGACGATAGCCACATAGTTTACCTAACAGGTAGAGAGAGATGGCAAAGTAAGCTCGAATAATAGAAGGCGCGTTGTGTAGTAGAAGAAAATAGAGGGTTAAGACACCTAACAATATTAAAATCGCTATTTTTTCTTTGAAGATCAATCTGAAAAAACAGCCAATAAAAAGAGAGAGAAGAGAAAAATGAAAGCCAGAGATAGCTAGGACATGTTGCAGTCCGAGTTTGTTAAAAGAAAAACGAAGAAGTTTATCATCTAAATCCCCCAGAGTAAGAGCAATAAAGAAATTGGATACAAGGGTATTAGAATAAGTATTTTTTATGACCTCTGCCAATTTTTTTTTAATTAGAAATCGCCATTCTGCTAGGCAAAAAGGATTGCTTACTCCCTCCCAAGTGACTTTTGGATCGGGTGTAAAAGAGAAATAGTTTTCTTTTTTTTCTAAGGTTCCTTGAATTTGATACTTTTGAAATTTAAAAGGGCGAAGAGAAGGGGGAATAGAAAAAGAGCAGGGGATGTTACGTGCTGTTTCTCCATTTTCTCCCTGTATAGATGAGATAGAGCCTTGAACAGATAACGTTTTTTTAAAATGGGACTGTTGCGTTTTGATTTCAGCTAAGGAAAAAAGAGCTGTTCCTATGATTTGAGTCGTTGTTTTAGGAAAATCTTGAAAGCTGTGTTTCCCGTATAAAAAAGCTATAGTAGTTATAATATAAAAGATTATGAGGTGTTTTTTGCGATGAATTTTAGGAAGCGATAAAATAACTAAAGGAAGACAAAGAGCTAGACTAGGTTTTGCTGCTAAAGCAAGACCTAGTAAAAAGAATAAAGAGGGGAGGAAGGCGGGGTGCTCATCAAAAAAAGAAGAGAAAGTTCTGAGACTTTCTCGTCTCATGATTTTTTAGGGAGATCTTTATCAATATTGCCTACGATGAGCCGAACTCCTCGTTGTCCTGTGATAAAAAGAATTAACCATTCAAAAAGAACGCGTATTCGATTGCGGAAGCCTACAAGAAAGATGATATGAATAAGGCCCCAAGATAACCAAGCTAAAAGACCACTAAATTCTAGGTTCCCCATTTTAGCGACAGCTTTCCCCTTGCCAATGGTTGCCATACTGCCCTTGTCTTTGTAAAGAAAGGGAGGGCGGTTTAAAGAGAACTGTCCTTTAGATAAAAGTTTTGCGACATATTTTCCTTGCTGGATGGCAACGGACGCTGTTCCAGGAAGAGGCACGTTATCTGCTTTGATGTGAGCTGCATCTCCAATAACAAATATTTCAGGGTATCCCGGGACGGACATATCAGGTTCGACTAAAAGCCTTCCTTGTCGGTCTAGAGGAAGATCTAAGGTAACTAGAAGGGGACTTGCTTGATTGCCAGCTGCCCAAATGATGTTTTTACTGCTTAAGAAGATATCTTCCATATAAAGACCCTCTTCTGTAATAGCTGTTACCTTTTTACCTGTAAGGACAGTAACACCTAAGCGTTCTAGGTCTTGTTTTGCTTTTAAAGCAAGTTTTGGAGAATAAGAGGGGAGGATATGAGGGAGAGCCTCTATAAGAAAGACTTTGGCTTGCTCGGGTCTGATTTTTCGATAGTTTTCTTGCAAGCTCGTTTTAGCAATATCTACAATGGCTCCTGCCATCTCTACTCCAGTTGGCCCTCCTCCAATGACGACGAAGTGAAGATAGGGAGTCATTTTTTCTGGATCATTTAGACGTTCAGCTATTTCAAAAGAGGTAAGGATTTTTTCTCGAATTGTGATAGCGTCTTGGATGGTTTTCAACCCAGGAGCAAAAGCCTCCCAACCGCTTTCTCCAAAATAAGAGTGTCTTGCCCCTGTTGCTACGATAAGGAAGTCATAGCCTATCGTTTCTCCGTTAGCTAAAAAAACTTGTTTTTGCGTTTTGTCTAAGGAGCTAACTTCTCCCATTACAACTGTTGTATTAGGTTGTTTTTGGAAGACATCTCGTATGGGATAGGTGATTCTTGCTGGGGAAAGAGCTGCCGTTGCAACCTGGTAGAGGAGGGGTTGAAAAAGGTGATGATTGCTTTTGTCGATGAGTATAACATCTGCTTTAATCTTTTTTAAAGAGGTAGCTAAGGTTAAGCCAGCAAAGCCGGCTCCAATGATAACAATTCTTGTAGAGTGCATAGGTCTCCTTACTTGCCTTGAAGATCGCATGATATTAAGAGGTTTTTTAGACGTTACACTGTAGTCTAAAGGGAAAAAAAAGAAAATGACTAATTTTATTCTAAATAAATCATTTAAGATTCCTTCTGTTAGAGTACTTGGTTTCAGAGTGGAGTTAGCAAATCGAGAGATTTTTATGGAAATTTTTAGATCTTTAGAAAGCAAAGATCCTCCTTTAGATTTTCTTTTCTTTGAACCTATCCTTAAAAAAACGCCTAGGTTGATTGTGAGTGTTTTTTTGATTTACATGAAAAAAGAATATTTCAAGAAAAGATGGGTATTCAATAATTGTAAAGGAAATATCTTTTTTCTGAAGAAGATGTTTTTTTCTCTTTGAAAAATGGATAGAAACTAATAAGATGCTAAGAGCATTCTTTTTAGAATGTCCTTAATTTAACGAGACCGTAAATGTATCATGTAAAAGAACTCTACGAAAAGTATCAAGAAACACTTGCTCTTTCCCTTGTAGCAGGAGATGCCGGGCTAGCTAGGCCCATTAGAGTTCCTGAAGCTCATCGTCCAGGATTAGGTCTTGCAGGGCATTTGAAAGAATACGCAAATCAGCGGATTTTAGTTTTAGGGAGCGTTGAAGTTTCTTATTTAAGAGATCTAGAAGAAGAAGTTCGCAAAGAAAGAATACAGGGGATTTTGACCCCTAAAACTCCAACTGTTGTCATTGCAGGTCGATTTGGCCCTCCTAAAGAATTAATACAATTTTGTGACGATACATCTCTTCCCCTTCTAAGAACAAAAATGAAAACAGTGGAGTTTTTGACTCGTCTTCATTTTTTGTTAAATGAAGATTTTTCTCCTAGTATGACGTGTCATGGAACTCTTGTAGAGGCTTTCGGTGTAGGAGTCTTAATTCAAGGGGATTCTTCTATAGGGAAAAGTGAAGCTGCTTTAGGTTTGATTGAGCGCGGTCATCGGCTTATTTCAGATGATGTTGTTAAAATTCGGTTGCGAGAAGGCTCTTATCTAGAAGGTTCTGGACCTGAGCTTACAAGGCATCTTTTAGAAATTCGAGGCATTGGAATTATTAATGTGGCTCATTTATATGGGGCGGTGTGTGTTCGAGATGATAAGAGAGTAGATCTAATAGTGAAGCTAGAGGCATGGGATGATAAAAAATTCTATGATCAAGTGGGGCTGGATCAGCAATTTTGTGATATTTTGGGCAAGAAAGTTCCCTTTCACATACTTCCTGTTAAGCCAGGGCGTGATGTTGTTTTGCTTATTGAAACAATTACCTTGAACTATCGACTCAAGGAAATGGGTTTTAATTCAGCAAAAGATTTTAATGTTAAGCTTTTGGAAGCAATTGCCAAAAAACAAGGACAAGCGGGGAAAACCAGTGAAAGTGTCTTGTAAAGTAAAAGTAAAAAATGCTCAAGGATTACATGTAAGGCCGGCTAGCTCTATTGTGCAGATATTACAAGGGAGCCGCTGTAGCGTACACTTCACTTGTCGTAAAGAGACTGTGAATGCGAAGAGTATCATGAGCTTATTAACGTTAGCGGCTTCAAAAAATTCAAGTATTTTGATCGAAGCGGACGGAGAAGATGCAGAAGAGATTTTATCACGCCTGACGATTGCTTTTCAAAATCAGTTTGGAGAGGTAATGTAGCGTATGAATGTCATGCAAGAATTACGGTTAAAAGGGGTTCCTGTTAGTGATGGGGTTGCAGTAGGAGAGCTGTTTTTTTTACCAGTTGATACT
>CANNLR010000022.1 GCA_947505635.1 Chlamydiota bacterium | reverse complement strand
TAAAAACTTTTCTTGTGACGCTAAGCTCTCTAAGTAGTTACTGATAGCCTCCAATAGCTCTATGCGACTTAATTGAACCTTTAAAGAGGACTTGTTAATAGAATGATACTTCGAAATAAGTTGATTGAGACATTCAATTTCGACTTCTTCGGTTGCCAAAATTACTTTATAATCTGCATGTGGAATATCAATCCAATCGACGGGCGGCTCAGAATAGATGCTTCTAAATTCTAAACATAGTAAAAATAAAAGAAATCTAAGAAATTTCATTTCAGAACCCCCACTTAGGGTTAAGGCAAGCATGATAGCCTAAAAATCTCATCTTTTGATTAAATTCGAGAAATACTTTCGTGGAATCGGGATCCATTTCTTGACCTAGCAGTTCTATAGTTGAAAAAGGGGTACAAACTTTCAATGGATAATGGAGATGCGACGCTTTGGAATTTGAAAACCGATTAGCAGCCCCATGTGCAATAAGCCTAAATGATGAAGGGGTTGCAAACTCACAATATTTAAAAACAAGTTCCTGGAAATATTGATTCAGATCTTGAATCATTATTAATTCTTGAGTTGTCAGTTCTCCATACATTGGGTCAAACAGCATTTCATCTGAATTGTCCCTCAAGAAAATCGAAATTAAATCGATATCGGATGTAATATATGAACCATCTTCATAGCAAGAAACTTTAAGAATCAAATCAGAGGCAGTAAAATCTTTCACAAGACAATCTTGACCAACTCTGCTTACCGCATAAAACAGCTGTCCTTGAATCAAAAAAACTAAAGGCTTCATTGCAAATTCAGATGGCTCAGATTCAAGAAATCCACCACATATTCCGCTTCGAAGAGTTCGCCCTCTAATGCTAAAAGTCTTACTTTGGATATCCAATCGGGTAAAATAAGCATACGAAGCAGGATTAACGGGATTTGACAGAATGTAAGCATCATATTTTTTTGCGATGAAGCAAAACGCTTCATCGGCTAAATATTCACCAATTTTTTGACGATTAGATCTCCATTCAGAAAAAAAATCAAACGAAACTTCCTTCTCATGTTCAAGAATTAGCTTTTCAAGTCTCTGATTTTCTTCTAAAAAACCTCTAATTGATCGCTGAATAATCATTTTTTTATAGATACTCCTTGACTTGCGAAATATTTATATAAAGCTTCTTTTTCCCTTATTTCATCAAGAAGAATAGCTTGATATAAGAAATGACTGCCTAGTTGGGGAACGCGCTCACTCCCCGCCATCATTTCATGCTTAAGCTCAAGAATAAGGTCTCTATTTTGCGGATCTAATTTAGAAGCTAGGGTTTCAATTAACATTCGATTTTTTTCAAAATCCGGCTTAGCTAAAGACCAAATATCTAATTTCCAAAGTCCTCCTAGATCAGGACAGTCCATTTTTATGCCTAAATATACGCCACGTGGCATCTTAGGCTTAAAATTCCCTCGAAAATGAATCATCTGAGCTTCAATGAAATCAGGATCTTTTGCAAAGAAATTAAAAATACGACCTAGCGCTTTAACGGGGTTAATACCTTCTTTCAGCACTATTTGCATATCGATATCATTCCACGTCATTAAATCAAGTGCATAGCTTCCTGTATAGAAAAGATCTCCAATTTTACGGATTGTGGAATCAATATTTTTTGTTTCCAGGAGATGTCTTGCATTACTGCGAATAGATTTAGCGATATCTTGATAGGAACTTGTCATAGATTCCCTATAAGTTGTGGTTGCCCAAGCTTTCGAGCCGTTGGTTTCATATACATCAACCGCTCTGTTAAACGTTTTTGAATATCCTCTCCGATCTCTCGTTCAACTTCATTGATTGATGCATATTTTTTTAATTCCGTCTTTGAATTATAATAATCAAGCGCTTCTTGAATTTGCTCCTGAGTCAAATCATAGTGCCCTAACTTAATTAATTCAAGGAGGTCTCGCCATGAAACACTATCAAATTCTTTTCTCTTGTATTGATCAACGATTGTATACTCTGCCTGATGATAAAGTTCTTGTGCTGTTTCAGCTTCGCCAATTATGAGCTCTCGGATTTCATCTGGAAGCTTGGACAACTGGTCTTGCACGACTCTTCCGGCTTTGAAATAATCTTGAAGGATCCTTATCGCATAGTAAAGGCGGGTCTTTTCCTCTTCAAAAACTACAGTTCCAGCGTAGTCTCGTAGACTAATGGACTTCAATCTTAAAACTGCGCGAGGAGAAACTTCATCAACAACTCTTTCGCGATATTTACAGCCATTTTCAATATATGAAAGGGTTATTGGATCACGAAATGTTTTATTTAGAACTTTAGGAAAACTATCTTCATAGATATTCCATTGATTATCATTAACTTGATTCTGCCATAAACAAATATTACCATTGTAGTTTAAAGACCAGTCTAAACCTTTATCACCATTCGTATTGAAAAGAACAGCTGAATTATTATCCTCAGATTCTTCAAGATCTTTTTCAAAGGTTTTAATTGTATCCTGTAAACGCTGAATTTCATGAAGATTGGGTCTTAAATCAGATCCGAAAATCTTAGAAATACCTACAACAAATTCGTAACCGGAGGGTAATGTAACATGTATTTTTTGAGGAATTACTTTTATCACAGTTTCATCATCGGAAGCTCTTGGCCCTCTATTGTAATCCAGTTGGTGTCCAGGAAAAAGATCCATGACCTTTGGAAACATGGGATCGTTTTCAAAACCATGGATCTGAAACTTCAAATAAGGATGATTTGGATAGTCACTTTCAAATAATTTGATCAAATTGAATGCCGGATGTGTTCCAAGTTTAATCGCATGGCCTGCACTCACACTGACTCTCACGGTGACCTTACAAGGCGTTTTTCTTGCCTTTATGGCGGCATCAATTTCAGACAAATAGCGTTGTGCTGCGTCTTTATTTAAAGCCCAATTGCCACTTGTCACTAGAACAATACGGCTTGTTTCAACTTCAGCGATGGTGCGAAGAACTGCGCGTTTTTGCGTTAGGGGCTCTCCCCCACCTGATATTAAAATATAACCCAGATTAGCTTGATTACAAAATTCAACAAATCGATCAATCCCTTCCTCACTAAATTGATCTGCTATAGAGATTTCATTTCTTGCTGGTGCCGACTTAAAAAAACAAAAAGGACATCCGACCCCACAAAAGCGGGTAAAGAATACACACATGAAAGATTTTCCTGCGTACTCTTGCGTATTATAGCTGACCAAATTCAGCTTAAGCATTAATCTGCGATAATAATCAGGATTCATAAAAGGATTTACTAAAGAACTACATTGCATTTGATTCATGACAACCTCTCAGTTTAGAAATATGGGCCGATTCAAGGGTTTTTTTAAATTGTTCTAATGAGGGCAAAGGATTTGCCACAAGTTCAGTCTTATATTTATTGCGATCATGGAAGAATATAATTTCTAAGTTACTCGGAAGACGGGCACCTTTTTCTTCAAAAATTCTCAAGATTTGATGACCTATCTCCAATGATGGCATATAATGTCCGCTCTCTAAAGCAAGAGAAAGGAGTTGCCCTTCATTAGTCTGTAAAAGCCCCCCTCCTATCACAGGTTTACCACATGTAAAACTGGAATGAGAAATCCCCTCTTTTTCTTCAGCAACATAAATTTCCCCTGACAAATCAATTGAAAATAGGTAGCGCTTAGAAGGAACGTTAAAATTCGCTACAGTCCAATCAAAATCACTTTTTTCCCAAAAAAGTCCCTCTTTGATGACAATCCTTCGTCTTTCTAGCTCTTCGCCATTAAGATATGTCACGCGAGGAATATACTTAGGAATATGCTGTGTTTCTAGCCATAAAAAGAAGTGTTGTGTCTCAATATTTGTTTCTTTAAGAATTTTCCATTGATCGAGGAAAGGCGTTAGTCTTCTATGGCAAGGGTCTAGGGTTTCAAACCAAAAATCACCCCAGTATTCGCGCATCTTTAAAGAAAAAAAACGATGATTATTCAAGAAAACCGGAGTTTTTGAAGCATCTCGAAGATCCGAAATATTGGTATGATAGGCGCTTTGGGATTCATCTTCATGGAGCTTGTTTTCATAAATATGCAAAAGTTGAGCTAGGTAGTTTCGTTTCTTTCGAGCTATTTCAGAAATCCAAATCAGATGTTTCTTCTTATCTATTAGTTCAAGGCAACGGTCTGTCCAATCTTTGATCAGATTTATAATTTTTTCTAATTTTTTTATTCGGCAAGATAGCGTAATAAGTTGATCTTTTGGAATCAAATTATATTCTACAATTAACGCATCAAGAGCTATTGTATTTTGTGTTTCATAGCCAAGAACAGCTATATAACTATCATTTGGTAGATCTATCCAATCCATTTCACTCACTAGGCCCCCCTTTCTTTTTCCTTAAAGAACTTTAATTAAAAAATAATGATATTTTTTTATTAAAAATGTGTGTTTTAATATATGCGCAATATTCTTTTACGTCAATTCTCATAAATAGTTTATTGCTCATGGGAATAATTGGTGGGAATCCAATTGTTTATATTGGAGCTGAAAAACGTTTTAAAACGCGTTTAGTAGTAAAAAAAGTTCCTGAAAATGTGTCCAAACAACGGAGAGAGCACTATAGAAAAGTAAGCGTCTAATTAACCCATCTTTTTCCTTTTGAAACTTTTCTGTAGTCTTACCCCTTTATTTTAAATTAAGGAGTACAGAGGATGAGAAATCTTGATAAATCAATCAGAAGACAAGAGTGGAAAGCTGTCGTAGAAGAATGGCAAGTTAGCGGTCTCAGTTCAAGAAAGTGGTGCCAAGAGCGTAAAATCCATAACAGTACATTTCACTATTGGAAAAAGCTGTTTTCACCTGTATCCAAGCCAAGTCGATCTTCTTTTTTAGAGTTGTCTGAAGAAAAAAAATCTAGAATAGAAATGGAGTTGGGTGGGGTCAAGATCTATGCCGAAAGTGGTTTTGATGAAAATCTTTTAGTTCATTGCCTAAAAGTCCTAAAAAAGGCTTCATGATGCTAGCTATCACGAGCAATACTCGATTTTTTTTCTATCAACATGCTGTAAGCATGCACAAGGGATTTGAAGGACTTAGTACCATTATAGAAGAAGTGTTCCTAAAAGAGCTTTTTACGGGAGCTTTTTTTATTTTTCTGAATCGAAAAAAAGATCACATGAAAATTTTGTGTTGGGATAGCGATGGATTGGCTATCTGGTATAAGCGCCTTGAAAGAGGCGCTTTCACTAGTAAGAATATTAGTGAAAATAAAATGACTCGAAAAGAGTTTTTAATGCTGCTAGAAGGGATCACTCCAAAGAAAATTCAAGCCCGATTTTCTCTATGAAAAATGGGTTTTTTCTCTTTCGTTTTAGTGCTGATTTTGGTATCATATTGTCCATGGAAACATTAAAAAACCAGCTTTTAGAACAGCCTGTAAGTGACCTCGAACTTGCGTTAGTTGAGAATAAAAAACTGCACCAAGAGGTTACCCTCCTTAAAGAACAACTTGAATGGTTTAAAAGGCAGATCTTTGGAAAAAAATCAGAAAAGGTGGTTGCTCTCGCTGATACCGGAGTCATGTATCTTCCTGGACTAGAACAGTACTTCCTAGATGATGAGGGTAGCAATGAAATCAGCAAAAAAGATCCTAAAGAACCTAAGTCTCGAAAAAAACCAATACGAGACGCTAAAGATGCTATAAAATTGCCGTCGGATCTTCCTGTAAAAACGATTATCCTATATCTTACGGAAGAGGAAAAGATCTGTAAAGAAACAGGAGCCTCCCTAGTGAAAATTGGGGAAGATATAACGTGTAAACTGGCTTACACCCCAGGCAGTTACTTTATCAAAAAAATTATCCGTTTTAAATATGCGCATCCAACACAAGAAGAAAATGGAGTATTGTCTCCTGAGTTACCTCCTACAATATTTCCTAAATGCAGGGCAGATGACAGCCTCCTTGCAGAAATTCTTGTAAAAAAATTTGCTGATCACCTTCCTCTATATCGTATCTCGGAGATCCTTTTTAGAGATGGCATAGGGATCAGTCGTAAGCTTCTATCTCAATGGGTAGTGTATTGTGGCAATGCGCTAACTCCACTTTATAATGAAATGGTAAAGCAAGTCCTCACTAGTGGCAATATTTTCGTAGACGAAAGTCCTATTAACGTTCAAGTAAAGAGCTCTGTTAAGAAAGGATTTATGTGGGTGATTGTCGGAGGAAATGAAACAAATCCCCCGTATCGAATATATGATTTTCGAGAAGATAGAAAGCATGAAAACATCTTTGAAATACTTAAAGATTACAAGGGCGTTTTTCATTCAGATAAATATGGCGCCTATGTGAGTATGTCTAAGAAAGGGCAGGTGATTTGGTGCCCCTGTTGGGTTCATATAAGGCGTTACTTTTTTGAGGCAGAATCTGGGGATCCAGAATTCAGAGCTTGGGTTCTACGAAAAATCCGATATCTTTACATGTTAGAAAAAGTAGCTTGGAATAGATCTCCTGAAGAACGGATAAGAATTCGCCTGGAAAAAGAAGCTCCTATTATTGATGAGATTATCAAAAAAATTACCAATAGAGCCTCTGTAGGAAATCTATTACCTAAGTCTAAACTTAGTCAGGCTATCCACTATTTTTTAGGGCTCGTTCCTTGTGTAAAGAATTATATAAATCACGCTTACGCTCGCCTGGACAACAATGTAGCAGAAAGAGCTGTGAGACCTCTTGCAATAGGACGGAAAAATTGGCTTTTCTTTGGCAGTGTTGATGCTGGACAATGCGGAGCGGTTATCTTTTCTCTAATTCAAACGTGTCGAGGACTAGGGATTAATTCTCAAGAATATTTAGAGGACATCTTCAGACGGCTGCTGGATCATAATGCAAGCAAGCTTTATGAGCTCTTGCCAGACCAATGGCTTTTAAGACGACATCAACCTTCTAAATAAAGTAAGATGGGTTCGTTAGACGCTTACAAACGTTCCTATCGAACAACTTTCCCCGAAAATGATTATAGCTATTTACAAAATCCGTTGGCAAATAGAGCTGATCTTCAAAAATAGTAGATTTTAA
This sequence comes from Chlamydiota bacterium, assembly GCA_947505635.1. GTDB lineage: Bacteria > Chlamydiota > Chlamydiia > Chlamydiales > Rhabdochlamydiaceae > CAIJXB01. Next base: position 9,316 of record CANNLR010000022.1, on the reverse strand, counting down.
CCTCTTAAAAAAAGGTAAAATCGGATCAGCTGAATTACTTGTTGGTAACCGTCTAATTAACCCATCTTTTTTCTTTTGAAACTTTTCTATAGTCTTACCCCTTTATTTTAAATTACGGAGTACAGAGGATGAGAAGTCTTGATAAATCAATCAGAAGACAAGAGCGGAAAGCTGTCGTAGAAGAATGGCAAACCAGTGGTCTCAGCTCAAGAAAGTGGTGCCAAAAACATAAAATCTCTAATATAGCGGTTTAATTTTACATTGATAAAACAACTCCACCTCGTACATCAGTACACTTTTCCATCTTAGTCAATAGTTCTCGGACTCTCGTCTTCATATTAACCCAGTATTTTTCAATTGGATTCAAATCAAGAGGAGTAAGGGAGAAGAAAAAGAATCTGATTATCGTGCAATACCCAGACAGATCCCTTCTTCATTTTTTCACAAAGTTATAAATCTGCAATCTTTTCTACAACCATCATATTCGTTGTGCCACTGATGCCAAAAGGAGAACCTGCTGTCATAAGTACAGTGTCACCGGACTTAACAACTCCTTTTTCCCTAGCAAAGGCTGATACATAAGATAAGGCCTCTTCTATATTTTGCGCATTATAAGAAGGAACGGGAACTACGCCCCAAAGTAAGGCCATACGATGATAAGCTTCTTTTGTAGGAGAAAGAGCAAAGATCGGAACCTCTGGCCGAAATCTTGCCATCATCCTTGCTGTAAGACCGCTATTGGTAAAAACGAAAATAGCCTTAGCTGTCACGCTATAAGCTGTTTTCACAGCTGCTTGCGCAACTGAAAATGAGATATTGTTAAAATCTTCTTTAAAGTCTTTATCAAAAAATTCTCGGTATAAGAATTTTTCTTCAGCTTCTAACACAATACTTTTCATGGTTTTAACCGTCTCAATAGGATAAAGCCCCATAGCTGTCTCTCCAGAAAGCATGACAGCAGAGGTGCTATCATAGATTGCATTTGCAACATCTGATACCTCAGCCCTTGTAGGTCTTGGATTGTAGATCATCGACTCTAACATCTGAGTAGCTGTTATGACAGGCTTAGCAGCGTAATAACACTTTTGAATCATCATCTTTTGTAAACTAGGGACTTGGTATAAAGGAAGCTCAACCCCTAGATCCCCTCTTGCAACCATAATGCCGTCTGCTACAGATAAAATACTTTCAAAGTTTTTCACCCCTTGAACATCTTCAATCTTAGCAATCACAACAATATCAGACTTCCCAAGACTTGCTAGAAATGCCTTAATTTCTTGAACATGCTCTGCTGATCGAATAAAGGAGGCCGCAATAATATCAACTCCTTGCCTAGAGCCAAAAGCTATGGCCTCTTTATCTTCTTCTGTCATCGCTGGAAGAGGCACTTTCACATTAGGGATATTAACGCCCTTATTGTTTTTTAAAACTCCTGCATTTTCGATTTCAACCAACACGCCTAAAGAAGTCTTTTCTACAACCTTGGCTCCAATGTATCCATCATCAAATAAGATCTTCATCCCAATTTCTAAAACAGAAAAAACCGTCTCAGGAGTCATCAAGATTCCCTCTTCCCCTTTCTTTCGTACCAACTGGACCTTTTGTCCAGGGAATACATCCAAAATCCCTGTAGGAATAAGACCTAACCGGATCTCAGGCCCCTTTGTATCGATCATAATAGCAAGAGGAACTTTCTTTTCTTCTCTAGCTTTTTTCAACAGGTGAATGACCTCTAAATGTCCTTCCATTGTCCCATGACTAAAATTTAATCTAGCCACATTCATTCCGGCTTCCATTAAAGCTATGATCCTCTCATAGCTATTAACAGCAGGACCCATCGTACAAATAATCTTTGTCTTTGTCAGCATATCCACCTACAAACGTATATATGAAAATGCATACTAACCTGACCTACAAAAAACCTCAAGAAGACCTTTTACCTTTTAAGTGTTTATGGAATTAATATAGATATCTTGATATAGTATATTTAAACGAATAAGGGTGTCTCATGAAGGATCTTCCAACCTCTCTCCAATATTTCCCCAGATTAATAGATTTAAATTGTTTATATATTGATAAGACAAAATACGCTCATGACTTAATTATTCAAGAACAAAGTTTCTTTCTTGCTCGTCCCCGCAGATTTGGTAAATCTTTATTTATTTCTACTTTAGCAGAAGTTCTTAAAGGGAATAAAGAACTCTTTAACGGGCTTTGGATTAAAAATAGTAATTACAAATGGCCTATTCATGGAGTTATAAACTTAGATTTTGGACCTATAGATAGTACGAACTCCCATTCTGTAAAACAATCTCTTTGTCAAATACTAGCTCGTATAGCTGATTCGTATCAATTATCTAAAGAATTAAATACTTCTAATCCCAATCAAGCTCTTATAGAACTGACTGACGCCCTTTATGCAAAATATAAGAAAGTGGCCATTTTAATTGATGAGTATGATCATCCTATTTTACAGGTCCTGCAAGACCCTCAGCTTCCTGAAATACGGTCGGTACTACAAAGTTTTTTCACCACAGTTAAAAGTTTAAATCAACAAGTTAACTTTCTTTTCATCACGGGCGTTAGTATGTTTTCTAAAGCCGGAGTCTTTTCTGGCATGAACAATCCCATAAACATCTCCCTTGATCCTCGCTTTGCCGGGATTTGTGGGTATACTGACGCAGAAATAGACCTCTATTTTAAAGAATATATCACAAATTGGGCTGAAAAGGACAAGACCTCCTCAGAAAAAATCCGTGAAAAGTTAAGAGCTTGGTATAACGGTTATCATTTTAGCAAAGACCCCGTCTCCGTATACAATCCTTTTTCCATTTTAAACGCCTTTAACCTTAAAGAATTTCGAAACTTTTGGTTTGAAACAGGAAGCCCGACTTTTATCATGAAAGAGCTTAAAAAAGAATACCGTCATAAAGAGTGGGCTCTTTTTGATTTAGAACGTTTTAAAGTTTCTGCCGAGCTACTCGGATCAGCAGATGTCGATGGCATCCCCCTCCCAACTCTTCTTTTTCAAACAGGATACCTGACCATCGCCAGGTATGACACAAGAACAACGAATTACTGGTTAGAATTTCCTAATGAAGAAGTCAAGACGGCTTTGAACCAACATCTGCTAACTTTTTTAGCCCATACTGATCCAGCCTCTTCAGACTACGCCAGAAAAGAATTACTATTTTTATTTGATAGCGGAGATGTCGAAGGGGCTGTTGCTTGCTTAAAAATGCTATTTAGTCAAGTCCCCTATCAACTTCATATTGAGCGAGAACAATTTTACCACGGCCTATTACAAGTAGCCTGCCATGCATCAGGCCTCAAAGTCCAATCAGAATATTCCACAAGCCATGCTCGCATAGACTTAGTGTTAGACCTTCCTAGTAAACTTTATGTCGTAGAGGTCAAATTCAACGAGTCTGCAGAGGCAGCTCTTGCTCAGATTGAAGAGCGCAGATACTACGAACCTTTTCTTAACTGCGGAAAGCCTATCGTCTTAATTGGACTCTCCTTTAAAAAAGAGCCCTGTAATTTTGAGATTACCTATGTGAAAAAAGACCTTGTTAGCTAAATTTAAGAGATCTCAATTAAAAACTCTTTACTCAATTTTTTTAAAGTGGCTTGTAATTTAGATCTAACTTCGGTTGGGACTAAACAGATCTCCTTTTTTCCAGAAGGAAGAATAGGTTCTATCCCAACTTCTTTAAAAGCAGCTACTAAACGACGCAAAAAGGTGGAGTTTTCTGTTTGTAAGGCAATAAAAGAAGTTTCTTTTAACTGGATTTTATCTATAGACTTAGAAGGCTTTCCTGATTTAACAGCAGATCGAATCTGATCAAAGGTACTTCCATCAGTCTTATGAGTTATCTTTTCAGGAACTAACCCGTCCTCCTCTAAACGACTAAAAACCTCACCCGCTTCAGACATGATCAAAAAATGAGAATGTTTATCATCTAAGATATAATTTTTATATTCTTCATCTTCTATAATTTTTTTGCGTAAAGCAGGACTCTTAAGATCAACTTCCAATAAGGCTATATTTTCATATACTAAAAACTTATCCGCTTTAGCCATCCAAGTAGCGCTATCTATAGCCACATTTTTAGGAACATCTACTTTCAACTTCTGCAGGGCCTTCTCCGGAGACGGCAAGGCTGCATTAGCAGCTAGACTTTTCACCGTCTTCACTCCGTTTAACTCAAGAGTGATCATGTGAGTATCTCTTAAAATTTCTTCCGTGTAAGGAGCTAGTAAAATCATGGCTTGTTCTGGGTATAAAGTGGACTCTATAAAAACTCTAAAATCCGGAGTTGCTGTAATCTTCACATGATTTAAATAAGCGATATCTTTTATCAATAAAGCCTTACACTTTTTAGATAGGGTGAATGATTTAATAAAAGAACATGGCGGCAAAAAACCATCCGAACCTTTACTTGTTTCAGCGTCATACTCTAAAGAGATAAATTGCATAAGCACCGGAAGCTCTTCCAGAAAATAGGCAAGATACCTTCCTTCTACTTTTTCATAAGCATCCGGATCTGCATCTGCTATTTCGATCTCTTGGTATTTATGCGCATAAAAACAATAATATTTAGGAAGTTTTTGGCTCCATTTACTTAAAATAAGATTAGGATCAGATTTTTTCACCTTCTGAACAAAAGATATAAAAGGAATGGGTGTATCGATATCAAATGTAGCCAAAATCTCTAAAAGACGAGTGCGAATCTGCGGCAGATCCATCTTGCTCGCTCCATTTACAGCGCTACCTCTTGTGCTAAAACGAACTTGAGATCCCAAAGAAGAAGCATGATGAAATTCATTGGGCGTATTTTTTAATAAAGCTGCTAAGATACAAAGCTCTTTTTCCATAGAATTTTTAGCCAAATATCTTTCATAAACATCTTCATTGACTTTGATATAATTATCTGGATACGTCCTGTCTTGACTTGAATAAAAAGCATACTCCCCTTCTGTATCATAGAGCACAAGGCCCATAGCTAAAGCTAAAGAACTGATTGTTTCTGTCCAATTCCCCTCTTCTGCCTCATTTTCTTGTAACTCGTGAGGAGCCTTAAGCAATTTTGCTAAACGTTTTAAGTCCGGCTTTGCAATCGTATTTTCTCTATGACTTCTTTTCATGTCATAGACTTTAGAATACTCCATAAAAGCAACTAGGTCTCGGCGGATATTGAAATCTTTAATTGAATTTTGTGTCATATTATTTATCTATGCGTTAATAAATTTAGGAATCAGTCCCTTTTTCTTACCATAAGCTAAAAGCTCTAAAAAGTTCTCTTCAGCAACGGCATAATATCCTTGCCCTAGATCTGTTACTTTCTCTTTGTATGCATGTAAAACAACACCTTCTGCATCAAGGCCATTTAACTTAATGATCTTCAATCCTTGATGTAAGACTAATTTACCCCTTTGCTCTCTTACCCTTTCAAAGGCGTTTTGAAAGATTGAAGAAGAAGATAATAGATTTTTTATCCAAACATTTTCTTCATGCTTAGCAAAATCTCGGCCTATTTCTTTTATACAAGGCTGTAAGAAAAAAAAGTTTTCTTCGTAACAAACCTTACTTACCTGGGATAAAAAAATCATTTGTTCAAAAGAAGAACCTTCTTTCATGATTATTTTAACTCGATCTTTTTCTTCTATACACTGCAATAGAAAAGTCGAAGAAGGAGCACTCTCTTGAATATTTGGAATAAAATACTCCACATTTTCTTGCACTCGTTTTCCTAAAAATCCTAATAGCAATCCGATAGAGATAAAAGACTCCAACTCCTTTTCTATAAAAGGAATGGAAAACTCTGTCATTGTCTTAATCAAAACCTCTTTTGTTACCCCAAAGCCTTTCGGGATACTTGCCAGGACATATCGCCTTATACTAGATCTAAGATCACGTGCCGAAAATCTCCTAGCAAGAGTGCTTATATCTTCATAATAAAACCAAGGCTGCAAAAACATATCTCGAATTTCATTCCAAGAGGGGCTCGTTTTATGACCTAAAGAGATTTTTCCTGAATCGACCTGAAAAGAGGGGAATTTGAATTCTTTATAGATACCTTCCTCAGGTTCGTTGCAAAGATTTTTCACAAAACGCCCTCTAACAAAGGAGTCGAAACAAGAAAAAGAAACGGGACTTTTCATCTCGACTGTAGCCATCTTTAAAGGAGGAAGATAGGAATAAAACTCTGTAGGAAATAACAGATCATATTGACGCCATTTAGAATCCCTTCCTGAATAACGAGTCCTAGACTTTAAAAGAAGAATCCCCCTGGATACAAGCTTATCCTTAAGAATTAAAAACAATTTTTTTATAGTAGAGTCTGAACAGTAGTCTTTTTCTCCTAAAAAAGGAGCTAGATCAGAAATAGACTTAGGCTCTTTTGCACACCTTAGCGCATGAAGAACTCTCAACTCTTTTTCCTCAAGTCCGATAAAAGCTGCCTCTAATCCAAATGAACTCAGATATAGGGAACTTATATATTCAGCAGCCTCTATCTTACTTGCCTGAGCTGGCATATTCTTAAATCCACGAATCTTCCCCATTCTCTTTAAATCAGGAAGAGTACAAACATCAAAAAGAGTCTCTTGAACATACTTACTAACTATTTCTATCATTGACAACAAAGCTCCCCAAAATGAACGATTTCATAAGCATATCCTTGTTCTGTTAAAAACAACTGACGATTTCTTGCAAATTCAAGCTCACTTGTGTCTTCTGTGACAACAGTATAAAAATGCGCTTGATTTGCCCCTTTTTTAGGTCTAAGAATTCGACCTAACCTCTGCGCTTCTTCTTGCCTAGAACCATAAGTTCCAGACACCTGAATAGCCACCTCTGCATCTGGAAGATCTATAGCAAAATTAGCTACCTTAGAGACAATCAAAACATCTATAAGGCCATCTCTGAAATCACCAAAAAGCTGATCTCTCTTTTTTTGAGGAGTCCTTCCATCTATAAGAGGAAGGGCCATTTCTTTAGACAGATATTCTATCTGCTCAATGTATTGCCCTATAATTAATATCTGCTTGCCCTGATGATCGAGCAATATTTTTTTGACCACATGAAGTTTCTCAGGGTTTTCTGAAGCTATTCGAAACTTTATTCTTGCATCTGCAATTGCATAGGTCATTTTTAAAGAATCAGGAAGAGGAAGCCTCACTTCGTAACAAATCGCCTTGGCAATCCAACTTTGTTTTTCAAGGACCTTCCAAGGCACATCATATTTTTTAGGCCCAATCAAAGCAAAAACATCCGTTTCTCTTCCATCTTCTCTGACAAGCGTAGCTGTGAGCCCAAGACGTCTTCTCGATTGGATCTCTGCTGTAATTTGAAAAACAGGTGCTGGCAAAACATGAACCTCATCATAGACAATAAGTCCCCAGTCTCGTCCCTGAAATAAGCCTAAATGAGAAAACTCTTCTTCCTTACTCTTCCTATGGGTAAGAATTTGATAAGTAGAAATAGTGATAGGCCTAATTTCCTTTGCATAGCCTGAGTATTCTCCAACCATCTCTTCACTGATATCCATCTTATCCAAGATCTCTTTTTTCCACTGCCTTACAGCACTAACATTTGTTGTTAAAATAAGTACAGATACCTGATACCTGGCCATCACAGATAAGGCTACAACTGTCTTACCTGCCCCACAAGGCAAAACAATCACGCCACTTCCCCCCTTATTGCCTCCCCCTGCAAAAAAGATCTCCGTTGCTTCTTTTTGATATTCTCTAATAGAGAATGGTTCCCCTGAAGCTAAATGTGATTTTAAAGAAAAGGAGAATTTCTCTCCCTGAGTATACCCAGCTAAATCTTCTCCGGGATACCCACTTTTAATAAGAGCAATTTTAAGTCTCCCTCTAAGGGCTACTGGAACTACAAATGTTGTAGGGTCCCTACGCAAACTTAGATAAGATTCTAATTCTTTATGTCGAGAAAGCTCTTCTGCTAAATAGTTATTAGCCATTTTAATAAGAAGAATTCCCTCTTCCTCTCCTTTTTCTATCACCACCTGTCCATATCGACCCGCACTTTGCTTGATTTCACTCAGGACATGAGGTGACACTTCATACTTAGCATAGGTTTGTAAAGTCTCTATCATTTCTTCATAAGTATATCCCGCAGCAGATGCATTCCAAATAGAAAGTGGCGTAATCTTATACGTATGGATATGTTCTGGAGACTTCACTAGCTCAGCAAAACGAGCCAGTTTATCTCGTACTTCTTCATACAGAGGCGAATGGACTTCTACAAGCAAGGTCATATCCCCTTGCACGATTAGAGGATTTTCAGGTTTCATTTTTTTGACTCTTAAATTAATTATCCAAGAGATATTAGATGCTTTACAAAATCTTGACAATCCTTTTTACAAACGAGATTTTTCATTAACTTTTTTTATAAGTCGAATTCTGAGCTGATCTTTTTTAGAACTTATTTAACCGGTGTTCGGCCTTATTCACCCTCTTCCGAGGAATCTTCAGTCAATTCTGTATCAGGACCATCTGTTCCCTTTATAGAAGAGAGTGCGCAAGTGTCGGAATTTCGAGTGACCCATAAGGTGAAAATGGCCAATAAAAAAAACTCAAGAGGCTTTTGAACGATCTTGCCTTAATTAAGGCAAATCCAAAAAACCTAGCATCCTAATTAATCTCTAATTCAGATTAAGTCAGATATTTTCACGAATGTGACCTTCCTATCCTAAATGAGCAAAAAGCGGACATTTCTAAAAAATTCTAATAATGGAAAATCTCATTGTACCAATCATACATGGTCAGAAAGTTATATCAAGTTATGTCTGATTTCTGATATAACTTGACATAACTTGATATAACTCAGGAAATCCATGGACCCGATTAAAAATCCATTCTCTCCAGGGGCTGGATTCCCACCACAAGAGCTTGTTGGAAGAGAGTCCATCCTTCAACAAGCTACAATCCTCCTAGGAAGAGTTAAAAATAAACGCTCCGAAAAAAGCTTACTTTTAATAGGACTTCGAGGTGTTGGAAAAACAGTTTTGCTTAATGAAATAAAACACTTAGCCAAAAAAGAGAATTATCAAGTAATTTTTATTGAAGCCCAAGAAGGTAAAGGGCTAGGATCTTTGCTAGTCCCCTATTTACAGAACCTACTCCTTACTCTAAATCGAACAGCAATAAGTGATAAAGTGAAAAAAGGCCTTGCCGTTTTACGAAGTTTTATAGGATCCCTTAGCCTAACAATAGAATCTATAACATTTGGCGTAGATATAGAACCGGAAAGGGGATCTGCTGACAGTGGAAATTTAGAGATAGATCT
>CANNLR010000021.1 GCA_947505635.1 Chlamydiota bacterium | reverse complement strand
TGGTTCTTATGAGTCTTTTCTTCACAGTTTGATTTTGTAAAAGGAATTTTGTAGGCAGCAAGTCCAAAGACACCTGATATCTTGGAATAAGACTTCGTGAAGGGAATCTTTTTTCCTCTACTTAATCCAGTAACGACACCCCCTAGTATCGCTGTTAAAAGAAGAGGATAGAGCGATTTCTCATTTTCTTTTTGAAGGTTTTTTTTTACAAATACAAATTCTGACTTTATTTTTTCTCGTATTGAATCCATACCGCGAAAAGATCCCCCTCTACAGCTTATCTAAGGTAAAAACAAAACATTGTAATACCCGGAAAGCTTTAAGACAATTAAATTAGAAATACAATCGCAATTTAAAGTTGAATAAAAAATACACAATATATTTTATATATTATTTAGAAGTAAATCAATCGCATATCCACTAGACTGCCAATCGACCAAAACAAGATCTATCCCGTCTCGTAAAGATTCAACTTAATGCTTAGCCTTTACATCGACAATTCATTAATTGAAGGAGCTAATAAAAATCCAGAAAAGACTACAGCCGGGATCGCTGTTGGTATTGTGGTATTAACAATATTTCGTGATTTGGCCTTTCGTCCTCCCGTTTTACCAAAAGGTCTAGAGGTTCTCTAGAAGAGCAGATATTTCTAAAGTATCTGCTTTTAAGATTTTTTCTTCTCTTCGATCTGTTTTAAAAAATGGGCAATTTTTTTTCGTCTAAAGGGAGAGATCCTATCAACGAAAAGAACTCCGTTAAGATGATCATTTTCATGCATTCTTATCCTGGCACTGTATTCTGTAAGCTCTTCCGTGAATAGATTCCCATTCAAGTCTTTTGCTTCCATAACGATGCTAACAGGCCTTTCTACCTCTTCTTTAATCCCAGGAATAGAAAGACAGCCCTCTATCTCAGAACAAGTTTCTTGGGACTTGCTAAGAATTTTAGGATTAATATAGACCTTGGGAGGAGAAAGCTCAGACTCCCCTTCTTCTGTTTCTATATAGTCACAGGCTATAAAAATACGAAGAGAATGACCCACTTGAGGCGCTGCTATGCCGACTCCATTTTTAACATTCATAGTTGCTATCATGCTAGCCACTATCTCTAAAATCTCCGGAGTAATTTCAGCTACTTCTGCACATTTGGTGCGCAGAAGTTTTTGGCCATAGTATACAATAGGAAGAATCACTCTACTCTCCAGCCTCTTGTTCTATAGTATAAGGGATAGGACGCATCTGCCCATTAGAATTTGATTCAGACCAAATGGAAAGAAAGATACTTCCGACTAAAAAAGCAAAAGCTACCCAGCCCGTGAACTTTTTTAAAACATCTGCTGTAGAAGTTCCAAAAATAGACTCTCCCGAATCTCCCCCAAAAGAAGCACCAAGACCTAAGCTCTTACTTTCTTGAATTAGAATGACAAAACAGAGCACTAAAGCTATAAGCAGAAAAAAGTTCAGGCTTAAATAAAACAAAAAACCCATAAAAAATCCCCTATGAAGATTGAATAATACGTAAAAAACTAAGAGGGTCTAAAGAAGCCCCTCCAATAAGAGCGCCATCAATATGTTCTTTTTGTAAAAAACTAGTTATATTGTCAGGCTTTACAGAGCCTCCGTATAAAATAGGAACAAGTTCTGCTATTTCTTTACTAAAAAGCTCCAATAATACATTTCTACAAAATTTATGCATAGCATCAGCTAATTCAGGGGTGGCATTTACTCCTGTTCCTATAGCCCAAACAGGCTCATAAGCAAGGATAACACGAGAAGCTTCTTCTAGTGAAAGGCTCTGTAAAGCCCCTAAAATCTGACGATGCAACACTTTTTCTGCTTCCCCGGATTCTTTTTCTTGTAAAGTTTCCCCTACACACAAGATGGGTTGCATATTTAAAGAAAGTGCTTTTACAAGTTTCCTATGAATCATCTCATCTGTCTCTTGCAATAGATGTCTTCTTTCTGAATGGCCTAAGATAACAAAAGTAGCTCCTGCATCTTGTATCATAGAACAAGAAATTTCTCCTGTAAAAGCGCCCATGTCTTGGTCGGACATGTTTTCCGCTCCTATCTTTAAAGAACTTCCTTTAGATCTTTGAGACATATTGGATAAAAGGGTAAACGGCACCGCTAGTAAAATATTTTTACCTAAAGAAGAAATTTCAGGTAAGAGTACATCTAAATATTTTTCTGCTTGAGACAGAGTCCCATTCATTTTCCAATTGCCTGCGATTAGCGTTTGCCTCATAATAACCCCTTGAACAAAAAACCAATTATAACGGGGTTCCTCTCTTCATGGCAAGAACTTACTGGCAGGCTAGATGAAAATTTTAAGTGTATCTGAGTTAACCCAAGAAATTAAAAGACAACTAGAGACTAACTTCCGTTCCATCTCTGTTAAAGGGGAAATTAGCAACTTAAAAGTCCAAACATCAGGTCATATCTATTTTACCCTCAAGGATAAGGATGCCCAGATATCCGCCGTTCTTTTCAAGGGATCCACTAAATCCTTATCTAGATTACCCAAGGAGGGTGATCAAATTGTGGCTTTAGGAGAGCTTACTGTCTATTCCCCTAGAGGAAGCTATCAACTTCTAGTAAGAGAGCTCCAATATCAAGGGGTTGGGGAGCTTCTAACACAGCTTCATGAAAGGAAGAATCGTCTACAAGCTCTTGGCTATTTTGCTAAAGAGAGGAAAAGGAAACTTCCCCCCTTTCCTAAAACTATAGGGGTGATCACAAGTCCTACAGGAGCTGTGATTCAAGATATATTACATATTTTACAAAGAAGACACTCTGGATTTCATCTTATTTTATGTCCTGTGAAAGTGCAAGGAGAAGGGGCTAAAGAAGAAATAGCCCAAGCTATTTATGATTTTAACCGTTACAAACTAGCTGATGTTCTCATTGTGGGAAGAGGAGGAGGTAGTTTAGAAGATCTTTGGGCGTTTAATGAGGAAATTGTTGTCGAAGCTATTTTCCGCTCTACGATTCCGGTTATTTCGGCAGTTGGTCATGAAACAGACTTTTCTTTAAGTGACTTTGTAGCCGATGTAAGGGCTCCCACCCCTTCTGCCGCTGCTGAAATTGTATTAGCCGAAAAAAACCAACAGCTCCAATTCATCCTTCAGGCTAAAACAAGAATAAACCAGTCTGCACTCTTACTCGTTTCTCGCTTAAAAAAACAAATATCTTCTTTACAAAAAAATCCTTATCTTATTTCTCCCTATCTTCTTTTATCTAAGAGATTACAAGATTTAGATGATAAAAAAGCGCAGCTGACCTTCTCCATCTCCTCATTTTTGTCGCAAAAAAAGATGCAACTCCTTGCTTTAAATAAACAAAAGAATGCGCTAGAGCCTTCTTATCAAATTCAAATAGCACGAGAAAAACTCCTTACAGTGCAACGATCGATAGAAAATTCTCTAAAACAAACTCTTCGACTAAAAAAGCAATCTTTTGACCAAGGCTTCATGCAAAAAAAAATAGATTCTCTCTTGCTTTCCTTACTAAAAAAGAAAAAAGAAAACCTTGTTAAGCTCGCTTCTCACCTAACTTCTATAGATCCTAAAAATCTTTTGACAAAAGGCTACTGCATTCTCTTTTCTGAAAACAAAGATTCAGTTATTCTATCTTCTAAACAGGCTACTGTATCACAGAACCTGAAAATCCTTTTAAAAGACGGTATCATCAGTACAGAGGTTAAAGAAATAATTTATGCACCAAACTGAAACAATTGATTTTGAAAAGGCCTTTGCCCGGCTAGAAGAAATTCTAGAAAAAATGAATGGAGGATCTCTTGCTTTGGAAGAATCTTTACATTTGTATGAAGAGGCAGACAAACTGATTCAGATCTGTAATAAAAAACTTATACAAGCAGAAGCTAAAATTGAAATGCTTGTTAAAAATAGAGAGGGAGAACTTACTCTTTCTGATACAGGAGCTCCTGTGACTCAGGCTTTTCGCCCAACAGCTTCTTCAGGACTTTATCAATGAAAAAAGAAATCCACTGCCCCGAGGATTTAAAAAACCTCAGCCTTAAAGAACTTGAGTCTTTAGCCGAAGAAATTAGACAGACCATTATCCATGTAGTTTCTATCAATGGAGGGCATCTAGCTTCTAATCTCGGCGTCGTGGAACTTACAATTGCTCTACACACTCTTTTCAACTCCCCTATAGACAAATTCATATTCGATGTTAGCCATCAAACGTATCCTCATAAGCTTTTAACAGGCAGAAAAGAAGCCTTTTCTACTTTACGAAAATATAAAGGCATTTGCGGGTTTAGTCATCCTAAAGAATCTGCTCACGATCATTTTTTTGCAGGACATGCTGGCACAGCCCTATCTTTAGGCTTAGGCCTTGCTAAAGCAAGAGATTTGGCTAAAGAATCTCACCATGTAGTTTCTATTATAGGAGATGCTTCTTTGACATGTGGACTCACTTTAGAAGCTTTAAATAACATCCCGAAAGACTTGAAGAACTTCTTAGTGATACTAAATGATAATAACATGTCCATTTCTCAAAATGTAGGCGCTATCACCAATATCTTAAGCAGATTTTTGTCTAACCCAACTTCAAATAAAATTTTTCATGAAATAGAGCAGCTATTAGCTAAGATTCCAAATGTTGGAACTTACCTTGCAAAGCAAGGGCAAAAGTGTTCTGAGTCCTTAAAAAACTTAGTAAGTACGGCTCCTTTTTTTGAACAATTTGGCCTTTCTTATGTAGGTCCTATAGATGGACATGACACAGGAAAACTTATAGACACTATAAAAGCCCTAAAAAATCAAAACAAACCCACCCTACTTCACGTGTTAACGACTAAGGGCAAGGGAATGGAAACAGCTATTAATAATCCAACTTCTTACCACGGCTGCAGACCTTTTGACAAAGTAACAGGACTTTTCCATGCAGGAAGTGTAAAACCAACTTTCCCTCAAATCTTAGGTAGACATCTCTTAGCTATGGCGGAAAAAGATCCTTCTATTGTAACCATTACCCCTGCCATGACAGCTGGATCTTGTCTAGATGCTCTATTTAATCGTTTTCCAGAAAGATGTATCGATGTAGGAATTGCTGAAGGTCATGCCGTCACCTATGCCGGAGCAATAGCTTCTAAAAAAGATCTTAAAGTTGTTTGCAGCATCTATGCTACTTTCTTACAAAGAGCGCTAGATAACCTATTCCATGACGTCTGCTTACAAGAGTCTCCTGTTGTGTTTGCTATCGATCGAGCAGGGATTTCTGGGCCAGATGGCTCTACTCATCACGGAGTCTATGATATTAGCTTTTTGCGATCGATGCCTAATATGGTCATTTGTCAACCGCGTAATGGACAAGTCTTGAAAGAGCTACTAGAAAGCTCTTTTTCTTGGAAAAGGCCAACAGCCATTCGGTATCCTAATATCGCAACTTATGAAGACCAAACTCCTTTGAAAAAAAGAGAGCTTGGAACGGCTGAGATTCTCTCTGAAGGAAAAGATCTTTTGATTATATCTTTAGGTCACATGAACCTGCTAGCCTTAGACATTAAAGACAATTTAGAAAAAGAAGGCATCTTTTCAACTGTACTAGATCCTGTTTTCATCAAACCTTTAGACACAGATCTATTAGAAAGACTTCTTTCTTCTCATAAATATGTAGTCACGATAGAAGAGCACTCCCTACAAGGAGGCCTAGCCTCAGCTATTAACCAATGGATTGCAGAAAATCACTTCCCCCATGTACAAGTGCTAAACTTTGGTATTGGAGATACTTTTTTAGAACAAGGTAGCTACCAAGAAGTACTTTATGAGGCCGGGCTTACAGAAGAGCTCATTCGCAAAGCTATCTGTAAAGAATTTTCTTTTTCTTCTAACACCCATTTAGTAGGCGCTCTATGATCATTGCCTTATTTGCTAACACCTCCAAGAAATATTCTAAAAGTTTAGCCTTAGGTATCCACGATTTTTTGACGAATCAAAACATCACCGTTGTAGTGGAAGATCAAGAGGCTATTGCTTTAGGGTTAAGAAAACTATCTGATGTGCCTCGAGATCAAATCGACTTTATCATCTCACTAGGAGGTGATGGAACGATTTTACGGCTTATACACGAACACCCAGATCTTACAGCTCCCGTTTTAGGAATCAACACAGGACACCTAGGATTCATGGCGGACGTCCCTATATCAGATCTTTATCCAAGCTTACAAGATCTTATTTCTGGTTCTTATAAAATTGAAAAAAGATTAATGATTCAAGGCGAAACACTCCAAAAAGAAACCTGCTTTGCTCTTAATGAAATCGTTGTTCATAGAGCAACTAACCCAAGCCTTGTTGAAATAGCTATTCACGTAGACGGAGCTTACGTTAACACCTTTGAAGCTGATGGAATCATCATCTCCACTCCTAATGGCTCAACAGCCTACTCACTTGCTGCTGGCGGTCCTATTTTAAGTCCTGACTTAGAAGCCCTTGTGCTTACCCCTATAAGTCCCCATACTATTTCCAATAGGCCCATAGTTCTAACAGCTAACCAAGAAATTCAGATCCAATACTTAAGCGATTACGAGCCTGTAGAAATAAGAGCTGATGGATTACAAAGTTTTTCTCTCAAAACAGGAGAGGTATTTAAGATCTCTAGATCTCCTAAATATTTCAGACTCGTCAGCTTATTTAGAAGAGATTACTTTTCCACCTTAAGAACAAAACTCGGTTGGTCTGGCAAACTTCGGTAATAATAAATTATTTAGAAATAAAAAATTTTACTGCTATCGAAGTATCTCTTAGTGCTGAGCCAAGAAAATCGTAAGTTTAAAAGAAGGGTGACTATGTCGTCCTTTTTAGGTTTGATCTAGCTTTACGAAAAAAATCTATTAAAATTTAATCCAAATCGATCTATTGTAGAAAAGACTTCTAGCTAAGCAATCTTTTTCAATCATTCCTGTTAATATAACCAAAAATATTCTGTTTTTTACATCCCCTGACGCAAACAATTTATTTTAAGCTACTTAACAATTAAAAACTACAATAATTATAATAAATTATATATTGATAATTTGATTATTAATACTATTTCATACATATTTAAGCTATAGATATATTAATAAGGAGTGTTTTATATGAACTCATCAAAATTTCCAGATCATCTGCCTCCCATTAACACAACTAATCCCTCAGACTCTAATAAGCTAGATTCGAAAAAACTTACAGTGGACAATACAACCCAAGTCACAGCTTCCAGTATTTTTTCTAAACAAGCAAGTTCTCACGCTCAAGAACCTTCATTAAAATCGATGTCTTTGCCGAAAGTTTCCTTACCCCAAAAAACGAAAACAGAAGAAACAACAAGTCTAATCTTTAGAAAAGAAAATACAGATTCCCTCTCTACAGAATCCACCGCTTCTGAGAGCTCTCAAGACTCAACAAACACTTCTCTCTCAGCAATCGATCAGAAAAAAGCTCGCAGAGCCTCAAGACAAACCCTCACTTCGATTCCAAAACCTCAAGGCACCACCCTACATAATTTTCCTGTTTTAGATTCCCTTAAACTTAATTCAAAAGAAGCTCCAAAAACAAAAAGGCGAGAATACGCTCCGAACGAAAAAAAACAAATACAAGAAATTATGAAATCTTCATACACAACTGATAACAACTTAACTCCAACAAAAAAGACCCCAAACAACAGACTTTATTCCATTAAGGATCCAGGGGGTTTGCAGGCTCAACAATTTCCAGCTCACCTTAAAACGACTCCTCTTCCGCCAACTCCTCCTAGCCAAGAAGAAGAACCCTAATAGCACGCTTTGTCATACGTCAGCCTCTATAAAATAGATAAAATCCACTAAAAACCAAACCTACTTTTAAGCAGCATATGCAAATAATTTGATTTAAAAAAAACTTAATCAAAATTGCCCACAACATTACTCGAAACTAAGTTGTATCCCTGGAGGCCTCCGTAAAGTACATTGTCACTCCTAACTACCTGAAGCCTTTGGCTAACTTCCTCGGATAGGATATTTGGCGTTTCCCCTGTCACCATTTTAAGATTTAACCTCTCTAGATTATCACAATCTTGTAGATTAAGATTTTTTATATCACATCCTATCAAGGTTAGTGAAGTAAGAATTTTCTTAGCTTCCGGTGAAAGCTTGTTTATAATATCCCCAACACCACAAGGAATTATCGGCTCACTATTTAAGCGTCGATATTCCGATAAATTGGAATTTCGAATCTTAATAGTATTTAAGCGTCGATATTCCGATAAATCAAAATTGTGTATATCACAATACTCTAAAGTCAGGTTTTCAAGTTGACCTTTACCTTGCCGTGAGAGCGTTTTCAGCACAGACACTATGAGGTTGCGTCCCTCCCCTGCTGGACTCATCCAATTGCTATAATTAAACTTTTTCAAATTAGAAAAATTCGTTAAACTAAGATCCTTTATGTTGTCACAACCTGATAAATCCAACTCTGTAATCTTTATCTTAACAGCTAGAGGCAGAGTGTTTAAAGCCGCTCCTACAGGTCCTTTTGCACCAACAATATGCAATCTTGTTAATTTTGTAAATTCCCTAAAATCAAGACCTCTTATATCACAACATGTTAAATCTAACTCTATAATATCTTGCCTACAATCTAAATGAAGAGTACTTAAGGCTAATCCTACAGGACCTTTAGCTCTGTCAACATTCAATTTTCTCAAATTTATAAATCCCCTAAAATCAAGACCTCTTATGTCACAACATGTTAAATCTAATTCTTTAATAGCTTCCTTAAACTCTGGATGAAGAGTATTTAAGGCCAATCCTACAGGGCCTCTAGCACCGGCAACATTCAACTTTCTCAAATTCATAAATTCAGTAAAATCAAGATCTGTTATGTCACAACTTGATAAATCCAACTCTGTAATGCTCGCCTTAATGGACTGAGGAAGAGTGTTTAAAGCCAATCCTACAGAGCCTCTAGCACCGGCAACATTTAACTTTTTCAAATTTTTAAATTCACTGAAATCAAGACCCGTTATGTCACAACCTGATAAATCCAACTCTGTAATGCTCGCCTTAAGGGGCTGAGGAAGAGTGTTTAAAACCGCTCCTATAGATCCTTTTGCAAGGGCAACCTGCAATTTTGTTAAATTTGTAAATTCAGCTAAATTAAGATCTTTAATTTTCCTGTTTGATAAATTTAATTCTGTAATCTGTGCTTTGGTAGCGCCAGTTAGAGTATTTAATCCAGTTTCTATAGAACCTCTTGTATTCTGAAAATCTAACTTGGTTAAGGCTGTGAATTTGGATAAATTAAGACCTATTATCGAGCAGTTTCTTAAATCCAAATCTGCAATTTTTCCCTTAACATCCTCAGGAAGGGTATTTAATATATTTCCGACAAGGCCTTTTGTTTGGGCCATATTCAATTTTGTCAAATTTATAAATTCATCTAAATCAAAACCAGTTATGTTACAACCTGATAAATCCAACGCTGTAATTTTGGCCTTAGCGGCTGAAGAAAGAGTATTTAATATCTCGACTGCATTTAACATCACCTCATTGCCTGAATCGTTTCGTTTGTTTTTAATGCTTAATATTCTCAATTCTTTAAAATCAGATAAGTTGATGCCTGTTAGTTTGTTTTTGCAATTTAATAAATTTAATTCAGTAAGCCTTTCTCTAACAGCCTGAGGGATGCTGTTTAATGCGGTTATTACAAGACCTGTTGGATTAACAATATGTAATGTTCTCAACCCTGTAAACTGAGATAGATCAAGGTCTTTCATGTTGCAAGCTGATAAATGTAATTCTGTAATTTTTGCTTTGCCTTCAGGAGATAGATCATTTAACAGATTTCGCACAGGGACTGTTGAACTTAAGATTGTTAAACTAGTTAAGCTTCTGAATTCAGATAACTTAAATATCTCCTTGTTGGTTTTTATAAAATTATATGGGATCTTTATTGTCCTGAGATTTTCTCTGATAGAGGCTAAGACATTTAACTCTTCTTCTCTAAGGACTGGAATGCTGGTAAGGTCAAGGGATTGTACTGTGTCTGGATATTTACTTAGAGGAATTTCTGGGAAATGAATATTGAAGGGCTCAAGATATTTATTTTGAAAGTCTTGTAAACTGAAATAATCTATAATTTGAAATAGTAATTTTACCGCATCAGGATAGTTTTCATCTCCAAACATTCTCTTAAACTCTTCTAAATCAATTGGTTTATCATCTTTTATGCTTTCAATAATTCGTTGCATAATAAATTCACCAGCTTTATCTTCTCGTTGAAAATAATCAAAACTCCGTTTATGTATTGAAATATAGATAACTTTACTGTTCTCTGTAAAAACTAATTCTTTAAGAAGAGAGCTATTTCCAAATCGACTTAGATCTTTCTTATAAAGTTTTATGAGAGGTCTTTCGAAGTTAATTAAGTGGTTTTTTCTTAATAATTCTTCTGCTAATGGATAGTTTTTTTGTATATAAGCAACAAAGTCAACACATAAATTTACCGCGTCATCATTATCCGAAAACTTCATTAAAAGAGCTATTCGTTTGAGTACATCGTCTATTCGATCCTTTCCTGTAAGATGTTGAATACAAGGGCATCCTTCATCAATTAAAAGGGTATCAATGTAATTTAAACGTTCCCATCGAGATAACTGGTTCAATGGGTTTAATTCAATCGCTTCTTTTACTACTTTAAAGTTTTTTATGTTATGTACTGACCCTAAGGTAAGATGTTCGGGAAATTTTTCTATTAAATTACCAGTGAGATTTGCATCTTCAAAAATAGGATTGGTAAATAAAACCATAGGGAGTTCTGTTAGGTGAAGGTTCGACAGATCTAAAGATATCCTTCTACGTTTATCTGCGGGGGCTTCTTCAGGAGAATTCTCACTGTCTAGACGTGTTTTGATTCGATCGTAAGCATTTTTTTTAGGGGTTCCGTCCTCCATTTTACTCCACTGAATAAGAGTAGCATCTTCATTTAAGCTCAAAGAAGTTTCTACTCCAGTATGAGAGAAATTTTCTATTCTTGGTTTTTTCCTAGATCCAGATGAGGATGTGTCTAGGGAATGTTCCGCATCTTCTGCCGAAGGTAAGGACAGTGCTTTACGATAGGTAGGGAGAAGGTCTATCCAGTCGGGGTGGTCCTTGCAGGAGGTGTTAGAAATATCTGTATACAGTCGTTGAATGACATCTTTTTCTTCTTGTCCTAGGGCGTGAGGGGTTGTTAATCCTAGATTTCCAACAACCTTTTTTACCAGCGCATCAGGAGGGGCAAGGCCTTCCTTAGAGGGGGTTTTATAATAATTATTTATTTCTGAATAAATATTGGGAGTATTTTCAGGAATAGCCATCTATCTCCTCTATTTTTAATATATATATTAATTTAATATAAACACAAACTTAGCGCCTTTTCAAGTAAATATTATTATTTCTAAAACTCACAAGTACAACAATTTAGGACTTTTCAGTATTAAAAATTAATAAGAGACAAGTTGCAAAACGTGTAAACGTCTATTAATTAGCCTATTACACATATTTAAAAGAAATTTGAACCACAATACTTGCAAATTTTTTTCATAACTCCTGAAAAAATTTTAGCTATAAAAGTTATCTCCATTAGCGTGATCCTCTTTTTTTTTGTAAAAATGAAATTTTATATGATTAACCCTGAATAGATTAGAAATAAAACTAATAAACAACACTTATTTTTATATAAAGCATAATACATTAAATGTTAAAATTAACACTTAGATTAATTAATATAATATAATAGATGATGGAGGTTTTTATGAATCCAATTACAGCCGCTATTGATGTAGGATCTTCAATTCAGCCAAAACCAGCCGAATTTGCTAATGCTACAGTACAAGTAATTGTTCAAGGTGTTATGAGTGTCATGTCACGCTTCGGATGTACAGAAGAGCCGGCCCTATTAAAATGTTGTAAAAATTTTGGAGGGGGGGCCATGGCTTTCGTAGCTCTTTTGGACGATCTCAACCAATTCCGCATTGTGAACAATAAAAACCCCAAAACTAATGAAATAATCCTCTCCGATTCTTTAATAGGAGAAGCATTGGGTGGGCAGGGAGGGCCTTTGACCGAAAAGGTAAAAGAGGCCAAAAAAGATCCTTTAATCAATATAACTAGTGATATGATTAAGATGGCATGTATAGGAACTGAGATAGCTTTTGACATTTATGAACTTGCGTCTGCTGTTGCTGAATTTTCCGACAATCCTGCCTTAAAGCAGGCCTGTGCTTGCGTTTCCACAACGGTTATGGCTGGTAAGATTTTAGGCAGCCTTCCTTTGGCTTTTGTATCTGCAAAGGAAGTGTTTGATGCCAAAACTTCTGATGAAGCTCTAAAACTTACGCCAAGAGCCCTTGAAACAACGAGTGCGGCAATAAGCAATTTAATTCTTCGCATGAATGGAGCTAAAGGATCTCCTCTTTCTGGTTTCTGTATCGCTGTATTACCCAACCTTTGTAAGGTTTATCGAATAGTTGAAGAACAGACTCCATTCACCAAGCAGGTGATCTCAATAGCTAAGGGTGTCTGGACAGCATGTGAAGATACATTCCTTGAAGATTATTCAGGAATAGATATGACATAGATTTTTTCCTGAAGGAATAAAAAAGCCTCTAAACAAAAAATTTAGAGGCTTTTTCTATTTTTAAAGAGCTCTACCAACAAGAGTCTACAATCTGCATAAATAAATTCTCAAAAACAACTTTTGATTTAACTCCTCTTTGCAGGCTTAAGCGAGCCTTATCCAGCAAAAGCAATCCTGTTTCTAAAGAAGGAATAGTGTTTTTTAGCTGACGCTCTAAATCAGAAGAGTACTCCTCATAAAAAAGATAAGCTCCTTTAGAATCAACTTTTTTGCAATGTAAGTCTCTTATCCAACATAAAACTTCCTCAAGCAGCTTTTCTGCAATCTGAGAGGTGGATTCTTCTTCTTTTTCCTCTATCATTTTTTCAAGATGCTCTAAGGCTTCTATCATCGGCAAGGAAGGTCTTTGTAAAAAAAAGTGACGTAAGATCTCCATAAAATAGAGCTGAATCGGGGTTTTTTCCTCCGTAAGAAAATCTAAAGCTGAAGATAGAGAACCTTTAGAGTTCATACATATCTTCTGAATAGCTTCAGGAGAAATCCCCTTCTGTTCCAAGGCTTTGCCTATAAGATCTTCTCCTATTGGATAAAAAGGAATGCGAGAACACCTAGAGAGGAGGGTTGGTAAAATTACCTCTTCATGAGATGTTAATAAAATACAGCAAATATGGGAAAGAGGTTCTTCTAGCATTTTCAAAAGAGCATTGCTACTCGAAGGAAGCATTCTGTCTGCCTCTTCTATCACATAAATCTTCTTTTTTGCTTCAAAAGGAAATAACGGAGCCTCATCGATCATCTGCTTAATGGAAGCTATAGTATGTAAATGCAGCTTCCCTTCTGGCTTTAGCCAAATCACATCAGGGTGAATGAATCCTTGCACTTTTCTTGCATGTTTTTCGCCTAATAATAACGAAAGAAATGCTATCGCAAAGGATTTCTTCCCAACACCTTTTGTGCCAGAAAATAATAAGATATGAGAATCTTTTTCCTTTAGCGCTAATTTTGTAAGTAAGGATTTAGCTTGCTCGTTACCGATTAGCTTTGAAAAAGTCATGTATTATCTGGGTAGCTTGCTGTAAAATAATATCAGGAGAAAGTGACCCATCTAGCATATGAATGCGAGAAGGTTCTCCTAAGGCAATTGCATGAAAAGCAGCTCTCAGCTTCTCATGAAAAGATAGCGTTTCCGATTCAATTCTATCCATAGTTCCTAGCTTTTTGATAGATCTTTTCAATCCCAAGGAGGGATCAATATCTAGATAAAAAGTTAAGTCTGGCTTAAGTCCTTCAGTAGCAAAATCGCAAAATGTAGAAATTTGCCTAGGATCCAAGCCTCTAGCAACTCCTTGGTAAGCCACCGTGGAATCATTAAATCGATCGCAAAAAACAATTTGCCCATCTAGAAGAGCAGGAGTGATCACTTCTTCAACATGTTGCGCTCTATCGGCTAAAAACAAAAAAAGCTCAGCCTTTTTATCTATCACCCCTTGTTCATGAAGAAGAAGAGAACGAATCTTATCTCCAAGCACTGTGCCTCCTGGAGCTCGAGTGCGTGTTATAGACTCCCCTTTTTCGACAAGGTTTTCATAAAGGCTTTGCATAAGAGTGGACTTGCCAGCTCCCTCGCCCCCCTCAAATGTGATTAAAAATCCTCTCATATTTCTATTTTTCCCAAGTAAAGAATGCGTACATGATTATATTAGGCAAGGGCTATCATTTCAAGTTGATTGTGAAGTTTTCTTTAGACTCCTCCTCTTACTCTTCCCGGATCAGCAATTTATTTACTATCCATAAAAAAAAAGGCTTAGGTTTCACCCCAAGCCTTTTTTTTATGAAAAAAGATCATATTATTCTGTAGGAGGCTCTTCTTCTATTTCATCTATTTCTTCTAAAGGCTCTTCTATGGACTCTGCTCTAATAGGAGCTACAACCAGGACTTCCCCTTCATTTGCAGCTTCTAAACTAGGAGGATCTACGGGTCCTATTTTTTGCATCGCAACAAGACAATCGCCCTCGTGAAGGTTTACCAAACGAACTCCTTGCGTAGATCGTCCCATAACACGAACCTCGTTCATAGAAATACGGACGGTCTGACCTGTGTTAGACATTAAAAGCACACTATCTGAATCTTCAACAGAAATTGCTCCTATGACAGAACCATTCCTATCACTTGTGATAATGGATCTGACACCAAAACCACCTCTATTTGTTTGTCTAAATTCATCAACTTTAGAGCGCTTTCCGTATCCATTGCCACAAACGATCAGTAAGGACTCATCCCCATTGACGACTTCACAAGAGACAATTACATTATCATCTCCACGTAAAGTGGCTCCTTTTACTCCCCTAGCAACACGGCCAACAGGTCTTACTTGACTTTCATCAAAACGAATAGCCATACCATCTCTGGTAAAGAGCATCACTTGTTGAGTAGCTTTAGTTAAATGAGCAGATATAACCTCATCACCTTCATCAATGTTAATAGCATATACCCCTTTTCTACGAGGAGAATCAAAAGCATTTAACGCTGTTTTCTTGACAACACCAAGTTTTGTGCAAAGAAGGATATAGGCATCTTCTGCAAAATCCTTAACACGAAGCACTGCTGCTATCTTTTCATTAGGTTGGATACCCTCTAATAAATTGACGATCGCTTTTCCTTTAGCTCTTCGACTAGCTTCAGGAATTTGCCACACTTTAATCCAATAACATCGACCAAAGCTTGTAAATACAATAAGGTGATCATGCGTGGAAGCAATATATACATCTTTTAAGTTGTCGGCTTCTTTTTTCATCTCAATGCCTATGACACCTTGACCGCCTCGTCTTTGTTCACGGAATGTATCTATTGGCATCCTTTTAATATAGTCATCTTCAGAAACGGTGATGATCACTTGCTCTTGAGCAATCAGATCTTCCATATTGAATTCACCTTCTGCCGCAATTATTTTTGTTCTGCGATCAGAAAGATGATGTTTCCTGAGCTCTTGCAATTCGTCTTTAATAATGCCACGAACGAGTTGTTCACTTGCTAAAACAGCTCTATAATAAGCTATCTTGGCTAAAAGTTCTTTGTACTCATTTTCGAGTTTTTCTCGCTCTAGCCCAGTCAGTTGGTACAATCTGAGCTCTAAAACGGCAGCTGCTTGTCTTTCTGAAAGTTCATAAAGACTAACTAATTGTTTCTTGGCTTCATCTTTACTTGAGCTTGCTCGAATAATCTTCACAACTTCGTCTAAATGATCTAGCGCTTTCAAGTACCCTTCTAAGATATGAGCCCTAGCTTCAGCTTTATTTAGTTCAAAGCGTGTTCTTCGACGAATAACTTCGATACGATGTTCAATCCAGGCAGCTATCATATGCTTGACATTCATCGTACGAGGAAGCCCTTTATCTAAAGCTAGCATGTTACAGCCGAACGTCACCTGCATATCGGTATATCGATATAACTGGTTGATCGTAACATCAGGAATTTCTCCTCTTTTAAGCTCGATAACAAGTCTCATTCCGTCTTTATCAGACTCATCTCGAATATCAGAAATTCCTGTCATCATCTTATCATTAACAAGGTCTGCTATCTTTAAGATCAGATTTGATTTGCTGATATTATAAGGAATTTCATCAATAACAAGTCTTTGTCTGTCTCCTCCAGATTCCATGTCTTCAACTCGGATAACACCTCGTAGAGTCAACTTTCCACGACCTGTATGATAAGCTTCTTTTATCCCTCTATACCCGCAAATAACTCCTCCTGTAGGAAAGTCAGGAGCTGGCATAACGGTCATAATCTCATCGATTGTCGTGGCAGGATTTTCTAGACAAAGCATCGTAGCTAAAATCAATTCTCCTAAATTATGAGGAGGGATGTTAGTTGCCATACCTACAGCGATACCAGAAGATCCGTTTGCTAAGAGGTTAGGAAACTTCGAAGGAAATACAGTAGGCTCATGCTTTGTTTCATCGTAGTTAGGAACAAGGTCTACAGTATCTTTTTCAAGATCTTCCATAAGAGCCATAGAAGCATGTGTTAACCTAGCTTCTGTATAACGCATAGCTGCCGGAGGGTCTCCATCCACCGACCCGAAATTCCCCTGTCCATCGATCAAAGGATATCTCATTGACCAGTGCTGTGCCATACGGACAAGCGTTGGATAGATCACAGTCTCTCCATGTGGGT
>CANNLR010000020.1 GCA_947505635.1 Chlamydiota bacterium | reverse complement strand
TTTTACCGGGTCTATAAGAGATCCTTGTGCGTCGAGGTCTGGTTTTGGCCAGTGAAAGGGGATTTCTGCGTCTTCTTCCGAATCGTAGGGGTCTGATGAGAGGGTTTGTAATTTTTCTCCAAGAGTTTTAGAAGAAAAGTTAGAAATGTTGCTGATAGAATCAATTTGATGATAATAAGAAGAAAAATAAGCTTGTTTAGGGGTGATGCGAAGAGGGGCGTTTAAGTCAGTTAGTTTTTTAAGCCATGTCTTTTCCATTCCTTCAGTGATGGATAAAAAGACTAGAAGAAGCCAAACAACCAAAGAAATGACTGCGAGGGACATCATAGCAATCAAGGTGACGGATAGATGTTTTTTACGAGGGATCAAATACTTTAGAGCAATAGATAACTCAAACACTATTTTGACCCCCCGAACAGATCTAAAAAATTACTTCGCTTCTTTAAAGATGACGTGTTTCTTTAATTTTTTGTCGTATTTTTTTAATTCCATTCTTTGCGTTGTATTTCGCTTATTCTTACTTGTCCAATAGCACTCGGAACTTTCCGTGCTTTTCAATTTGACATTTTCTCGTGCGCCTTTTGCCATAATAACCTCAAAAAATTCATTAGTGAGGCCAGTGTATCATGAGAAATTGAAAAACAGCAAGTACTAAGAATGCTTCTTTTCATTTTCTTTTATAAAAGCCATTTTCTTAAAAAAATCTCTTACGAGGTTGTTTCTAATGAGATTCTTGTTTGAGGTTCTAAGTCTAAAGAATCTCCTTTTCCTTGCCTTTTATAAACATGAAATCCTAAGCCTGCGATCATAGCTCCGTTATCTAAACTAAGCCCTTTTGGAGGCCAAAAGACTAAAGCATCCTCTTGAGCAAAAAGAGATCTTAATTTTTTACTATGACTTACTCCTCCTCCGATATAGATAGCTTTACATCCAAAGTTTTTTTTGGCTTCCATGGATTTTTTAATAATGTCTTTAAAGGCTGTCTCTTGAAAAGAAGCTGCTATGTTAGCTTTTTGCTCGTGAGTTAAGGGACACAGCGTGTTTTTTACTCCATTTTGTCCGTAGATAGAATAAAATACGTTAGTTTTTAAGCCGCTAAAAGAAAAGTCGTAAGGTCTATCTTTCACCTTTCCAGCTTTAAAAAATATAGTAGATGGGTCGCCTTCAAGGGCTAATGTTTCGATCTCGGGACCGCCCGGATAGGGAAGATCTAATAGTTTAGCCACTTTATCAAAAGCTTCCCCTATAGCGTCATCCACGGTGGATCCAATTTTTTTGTAAGAACCGATATCTTCAATAAGGACTAAAAAAGTATGTCCTCCTGAGACAACAACCCCCAAAGAAGGGAATAAAAGATTTTCTTGTCCCATCATAGAAGCGTAGAGGTGCGCTTCTACATGGTTTACCCCTATGAAGGGCTTTCCTAGACCCATGGCTAAGGCTTTAGCTCCATTGACTCCTATAAGTAAGGGGCCAATGAGACCCGGGCCTTTGGCAACACTTACTAGATCGATGTCTTGTAAAGTAATTCCTGCCTCAAGTAAAGATTCTTTTATGACAGAGGGAAGAACCTCTACATGACTTCTACTCGCGACTTCAGGAAAAACCCCCCCATATTTTCTATGAATCTCAATCTGTGAATAGATGACGTTAGATAAAATCTCTTTTCCGTTTTTTACAACAGCTACAGCTGTTTCATCGCAGGTTGTTTCAATGCCTAAAACAATCATTTGTTAAGTCCTAAGTAAAAGAAAGGAGTATACCAAATAAGAGGAAAAAACCACAGAGTGATTTTGGCGTTGTAGGTTAACTTGAGATAGATCTAAGTTTGGCGAGATTTTATGCAAAAATATTTTATACATACTGTTCAGTTCAAAAAAAAGACGGAAGAGTTATGAAGTGTAAGTCTTCAAGAAGAGGGGCCGGGGCACAGCCCCATTCCCTCCTTTTCTTTTTTTCATTAAGACATACGGGCCCAACTACGGAGGAAATAACTTTAGAAGAGTATAGCTGGGAGGGGGTGTTGAGGAAGATAAAGACTAAAAACAACCCGCGAGAAAATCGAGGGAAAAATGGCGCCGATTTGACGGTTTATGAATGCCCAAGACTCGAGCAATCTCGGTAAGGGAATCACTTCTGTCTTTTAAAGTGTAGATTTGGCATCTTTGCTCAAAGGTCAGAGGACTATAGTTTTTAGTCATAGGGGAAGTCTCATGTATAGTTTTTTTCGTTAAAAAGCAACGTGAGAAATTTCTTAAATCCGACCTATTTTATTTTTTTATTTACCTTGTTGCACTTCGCGATTGAAAGAGCGTAAAAAAACAGGTGAGTTAATTTTTTATGCGGGGTTTATATTTTATGAGTAAGATTCATGCGAGGAGCGCTCTTGTAGCGATTACGGCTTTTAGTTTAATAGATGGAATCGCTGCAGCAGATACATGGACAGGCAGTTCAAGTAACCAGTTGAATCTACCTGGAAATTGGAGCGTAGGACTCCCTACACAACCTCCTTTAGCCGGAGATCAAGTAGTTTTCGGAAACGGACCGGTCAATATTTCTCCTTTTTTAAATGATGGATCTACCTTTGCTTTGTATGAAGCGCTATTTACAGCTGATACTCCTCTGTATGGATTTACGATTTCCGGTGGGAGTACATTGACTTTTGGTCTTTTGGGAGATATTCATCAAGAATTGCAGAGTGGTGTAATAGATGGCGCTGCTACGGCTAAGCCAACCTTTACAGTGAATGATGGCGGCAGCCTTGTTTTTTATGGGTTTTCTACGGCATCTCAGGCTGAAGCCTTAAATATAGGTTATCAGATCGGAGGAATCTCTGCCGGGTCTTTGCAGTTTTATGATCAAGCTACGGCCGGAATAGCAGGCTTTTTACTTGGAGACTCAGCCTCAGGCACAAGTTCTGTTAGTTTTCATGATTCATCTACCTTGGGATCTTCTCTAATTATTACAGCAGTATTGATTAGCTCTGCGTACGGAGGAGTTGTTAATTTTTATGATGAGGCAACAGCGGGTAATGGAGTAGTTATTGTTGGAGATATAATGGGATCAACTAATAGCTTTGGTCAGTTAGCTTTCTATAGTTCTTCTACAGCTGGGGCTGCTCAGATTTTTGTCGGCGGTCATTTGGGAGATAGTACCATTGATTTTTATAGCGATTCCGATTCTGTGTTTTCTACGGCTGGAACGGCTACTATTATTGTGGGTTCTGAGTTTGGTGCATTAAAGACAGTCGATGGATTATTGACCTTTCATGGGTATTCCTCAGCAGATCGATCTACGATTACTGTGGCAGATAACAGCAATCTGAGTTATCTATATTTTAAAAATAATTCTACAGCAGGCTCTTCTACCATTACACTTGGTGCCATAGAGAATAATTGGTGGGGACATGCTGCATTTGAAGATTCTTCTTCTGCAGGATCTTCGCATATTTTTGTAGAAAATGAAAGTTCCCTACTTTTTTCTGTAGGGTCATCGGGAGGACAGTCTTCTATTTCATTATCTACGGGAAGTGTCTTGTCGTTTGAAGGTCCGTATACATATGCCATTAGCTCTCTTATTGTAGATTCTGCAAGTTCTGTTGAAATGGGGAATGTGGAGCTTACGATAAACTATAATGGGGGAAATCCTATTGAGATAGCAGGTCTTATAGAGGGTATAGGGGGATCTTTAATTAAAAGCGGAAGTGGTACCGTTGAGCTCACATCTACTTGTACTTGCAGCTATACAGGAGAGACTACGGTGGAGGGAGGGACTCTTGTTAATAATGGCTATATAGCAGGAGATGTGCTTGTTGCGGCAGGAACCCTTACTGGGACCGGGTCCATTGGAGGCTCTCTTACTGCTACTGATGGAGTCGTAGCTCCAGGTAATAGTCCCGGGATAATGATTGTTGCTGGAAATTATATACAAAGTCATAACTCCACATATCTAGTACAGATTGAAAAAGATGTGTCTAGTAAAATTCAAGTGAGCGGCTCTGCTACGCTAGATAATTCTCCTTTGGAAGTTGCTTTTTTAGGAGACTTTGATTTTGCCTATCCCTATCAGATTTTAAATGCGTCAGGAGGAATTACCGGAGTTTTTGCAGATCCATCTATAGACTCTTCAAACAAAGTTAATCCGGAACTCATTGAGGGTCGTTTTTTCTTTGGTTCTGATACGGAAGCCTTTTTGACTTTTAAGACAACTTTAGAAAACATCGTAAAGACAAGTAATCAGAGGAATGTGGCTAAAAGGTGGGATGCAGTGACTCATCCTAACGCGAAGGAAACCGTTTTTTTAAATGATTTGGTCCGTCTTGATAATGGAAATGCAAGGCATGCTTTGGATCAATTAAGTGGTGAGCCTTATGCAAACTGGCTCTTTATACAAGAAAGGGTAGATCAAAGGTTTATTCAGAGTTTATATGAACCCCTTAGAGCTGAAATCATAGCGGCCTCCTGTGAGGATTGTTCTTCTAATTCAATGAAAATATGGGTCAATGGCGGAGTCGGACGTAGCTTTTTAGATAGTCGACAAGGTCTAGCCGGCTTACGAGTTGATAACTACGACACAAATTTGGGAGTGCATAGAAAGATTGGTGCTAACTGGACTTTAGGTTTAGCCGGAAGCTATGAGCATGATAGAATCTCCTATAGCATAGGTGGACGAGGGATGAATCAAACCTGGTTAGGTGGATTATATAGCTTGTACCGTCCTAAAGCATTTTATATCCTAATGGATGTGATTTCAGGCTACAGTCAAAATAAGGTGAAGCGTTTTGTCGATTTAGATAGTGATAGCTGGAAGGCTTCAGGTAAGGCAAGGGTATCGCAAGTGGGACTCTCGACAGAAGCTGGATTTGATGTCAGAACACCTTATGTATTATTACAGCCATTTTTAGGGGTTCAGGCAGGACATTATCATTTGCACAAGACCCGTGAAAGTGGAAATTATCCTATACAGCTTACTCTATCTGAGAAAGATCGTAATACAGCAACCAGTCGTCTTGGGATACATTTAACAGGTTATCCAGAATCCTGCTGGGGTTTTTTCGGAGTAGATTGCGCATGGCAGTGTCTCCTTACTTCACAAGATCAAGACATTCAAGCGCAGTTTCAAGCAATTGGAGATTCATTTACTTTGTTAGGAGTTCCTTTACAAAGAAATAGTGTAGAAGGGGCAGTCTTTGTTCAGGGAGCTTTAGGAAAGTGCTGGAATATTTTTGCTAAAGCATCAGGTCAAAAATGGGTAAATGATAGTACCTATGGAATTACAGTTGGAATAGAGGCTTCTTGGTAGGAAACAATATGCGAAATATACTTATAGTTTTGTTTTTATTTTTAACTTCTTTGTCTTATGCAGAGGAGGGAGCCTCTCAGAAAATCGTCTATTTTACTATTCCAAAAGGAGGATCTCAGCTATTTAGGAAGGCAATAGGCCTCATTGCAGAGCGTCCTTTAAGAAAGGTTTTTCCTCTAGGGGAGACTTCTTTTCTGGATTCTTACATAGGATATAATCACATAGGTCCCGGGTACGATGCTATTTTAGAGGACACAGTAGGTTTTTATACTAAAATGATTATGATTCGAGATCCAAGAGACGTTATTGTTTCCATGGTTTCTTGGATTCAGGTAATGGCAGATACAGATGCATCAAAAGAGTTTGCAAAGCAGCCATTAGAAAAGCAGATCAGTGAGTTGATCTCTTCTCCTGACTTATCGATGAATGGTAGATATCCATATGTATTTGATACTCATGAAGGGATAAGGTGTGCGTTAGAGTGGATGCAGAATCCAACCGTCTTAGTGTGTAGATTTGAAGATCTTGTAGGATCTAAGGGTGGGGGAAGTGACATAAAACAAGTGGCAGCAATTAACTCTATTGTAAAACACTTGCATTACGATTTTTCCGCAGAGCATATTCAAGAAATTGCAGATGATTTATTTGGGGATACGATTACATTTCGTGTAGGACAAATTGGAGCGTGGCGTCAAGTGTTTACGTCTGAGCACAAGAAATTATTTAAAGAGAAAATGGGTGAAGAGCTCATTGAACTTGGTTATGAAAAAGATGATACATGGTAAAAAAGAGGATCTCTATGAAAAATAAAATGGTTAGATGTATTGGAATGGTGTTTCTATTTGTTCTGGGAGCTACTCAGCTAGCTCATGCAGCAGATGATTTATGTCACGTATTCTTAGTTCAAGTTCCAGATAGGACCCCAATTGAAGGGGAAGAATTAACAGCAGAGGAAAGGGTCTTAGCAGAAAATCTTGCTAGAGAGTTTGCTTCTGCAGATATTGCAGCGATCTATACCTCCGATGAACCTTGTGCCATACAGCTGGCAGCTCTTATTGCAGAGTACCATAATGTGCCAGTTATCCCTCATGCGACGTTGCAAGCCTTAGCTCCCAATACTGTTTTTCAAAGAGTAGGAGGGCTTAGAACTCTTGGAGTGGATATCGTAGAGCAAAATAGAGGAAAGAAGGTTGTGCTAATTACCCATGAAAGCCTAGTTCGTTTTATAGGTCGGTACGTGCAAGGTAGTGTTAAGCAAACACCTAACTTCTCCTATATAGAGATTTCCTCAGATGGCAAGAGCATGTATCTATCTGTTTTAAAGTTTATATTTGGATAGGCTTAAAAGAATAAGGGTCCGAAGAGGTCAGGCTCTGGATCCTTATGACTTCTTCTATAGCACTTTTTGATCCAACAGACACACGCAAACTTTGTCCTTCAGGGCGGAGTTAGTGTGCCTCTTATTTTTTTTATGCTTCCAATAATTACCCCTTCCTTTGCCGAAGCTAAAATTTTAATTAGATCTTTATGATAAGGGTTTCAAGACCACGCTTATTTGGTTCGTTATCCATATGCTCTAGATCTATTAGTCCTAGTTTTCCTCTCTTTACCGCTTCTACTTCCTCAATATATAAAGGGATATTGTCATAGAGGATAGTACCTCCCGCTATATTATTTAATTGACAGAAATAAAGAAAGAAAGGTTAATCTGTCTATGAAATCGATGTTTGGAGATCTGCCACACCACCTTAAGGAGCAATATGAATTCTTTTTTAAAAAAACGCACTGCATTGCTGTTTTTTATAACTACAACTTTTTCGACTCTAAATTCTAATCCTTTACAAGTCCTTCATTCTTTTAATGGGAGCGATGGCGCTGACCCTTGGGGATCTTTAAATCTCTCAAATAATATTCTGTACGGGCGCACAACTGATGGCGGAGATTATGATAAAGGCGTCATTTTTAAAATGAATCTTGACGGCTCAAAATATGTTCCCTTTTATTCTTTTACTAGTGGATCTGATAACTATTATGGGAATCAACCCCATCATGCTTCCATGTTTTTTGTTGGGAATACACTTTATGGGGCGGCCCTTAAAGCTGGGACAAATAGTAATGGAACTCTTTTTTCAATCCTTCCTGACGGATCTGGCTACACAGTATTACATGAATTCCAAGGCTCCCCGTCAGATGGTTCTGCTCCACACAGCGTAATGACTTTAATCAATTCTAAACTCTATGGAATGACGGCTGAGGGAGGGGTAAATGATACAGGAATCTTGTATAAAATGGACCTCGATGGAAGTAATTATGAGATTATTTTATCTTTTGATAGTTCTCCTAATGTAACAGGGGCTGAACCTCATGATCTTTTTACGCTAAGTTCTGATGAAAATACCTTATTTGGAATGACTAGACTCTACGGAAGCTATGATGGGGGAACTATTTTTTCTCTTGATAACTTTAATTCAAGCACTACTTTTTCTGTCCTTCATGAATTTGGAAGCTTTAGTGGAGATGGACTAACGCCTGATCATGGATATCTTGTTTTACATAAGAAAGAACTGTATGGAATGACCACAAATGGAGGGTTTAATAATAATGGGGTTATTTTTAAAATAAATGAATCGGGCTCTAACTATAAAATCTTACATACTTTTGGAGAAAACACTCCCCAAGATGGAGCTCAACCCCATGGATCTTTAGCTCTTTCTAAATATAACATTTTGTACGGTCTTACAAATATAGGAGGAGAGTACGACTATGGAACCCTCTTCCAAATTCTCCCGGATGGAAGTTATTATAAAGTACTTACATCTTTTAATGGATCCATAAACGGAGCCAATCCCCTTGATAATGTGATTATTAGCGATGATGGGCTTACCTTATATGGGATGACTCAATATGGAGGGGCTTATGATCCAACATTAGTCAATGAATATGGGACTATCTTTGCATTTGATTTACCCCTCTCAAGTTTTCCTCCCAACATTCAAAATTCTTTTCAAGAAGACTCCGCGCTTGTAATGCTACGTAGTCTTGGTAATGCAAGTCTTCAAGGTGTTTTAGCTCAAGAGTCTTCCCTTATAGAAAGACTATCTAATTTTCGAAGTGCTTATTTTAATAGCCAACAATCGGAACTAACAGCTTCAGCAGATCTTTTATATGGAAAATCCCAAAGCATCGAACTTAAAACCTTTCAAAAAGATATCAACTTCAACGTTGTGACCTCCTATCAGCATTCTAAACTCTTTGCTGATTCAGGAATTCCTTCTTTACAAGCCAACTCAATAAGTGGAGTGGTGATGTCTGATATTTCAATAGGGTCGCATTTGTTTTTAGGGGAGGCTATTGGATATACTTATGGGGAAAGTGCTTTTTCCCATAATCTTGGAACTAACAAGGCACAGAATGTTCTTGGATCTATTTATACTACATTTTTATATGAACATTTTTATGCAGATCTAATTGGAACTTTTTCCTGGAATTTTTATGACATCAAACGCAACATCAAACTATGGGATCTAACAGCCAAAAGTCATCCCCAAGGATATATAGGTTCTCTTGACTTAACAACTGGATACTATATTGATCTCCATAAAGTTGCTTTAACGCCTATGATTGGCCTTTGTTATAATCAATCTCACATCAATTCCTTTCAGGAAAAAAGAGCGAAAACTCTAAATCTAAAAATAGATGGTTTTACTATCAACAGCTTATATTCCATGTGTGGGCTTCGAATCGGTAAAACAGCTCTTCTTAAAACAGTCGAGCTCCTCTTTGAAATGGAAGGAAATTGGGAATACGAACTACTAAATCAAGAACAATCCATAAAGGCAGATCTTAACTCATATGACTATCCAGTGACATTTTTTATGCCCGCATTTAATCGAAATTTCTTTAATGGGAAGCTTTGTTTTACAGCTGTCTTTTCATCGCATTATTTTGTTCAGTTTTCTTACAATGCACAGTATAGTCATCATAATGCTCTGACACAATCTAGCTATGGAAATCTTGGAATGTCCTTTTGAAATCGTATGCTAGAAAAACTATGAAGATAACAACCTTTTTCTTACAGTCTTACTCCTCCTCTTTGTTATCATCATGTAAAAGAGTTTATCAGACAGGCTGACGAAAAGATAGAGGCTGGGGTTCCTTTAGGACAAGTTAAGCTAGAGCTTAAAGGTAATATAGGTGTTTTTATCGGTTTTTCTCATCGTATGAATTGTGGCGAGCTATGTAATCGTATTCTATTAAAACGAGGCCTTAATATAATAGGGAATGCCATAATTAAAGGAACCCCCTCCAGCGAATTGGAGGCGTTACTTTTAGAGCGTATACGTCCTGCTCCTGATTTTTCTCCTGAGTTTATAGCCGTTTCCTGTTTGTTGTTTTGTATGGCTATCTATATAAACGAAAAGTACCTAGGAGTATCACCTTTTTGAGTGGCCTCTATAAAAGAAAAAAACAATAGAGTGATTTTTAGATGGCTTATGGGGAGAATTGGGGGCGATAGCTTTACCCCATTAGTTCCTGTCTTTTTAAGCGAAAGTCTATCCAGGATTCTTCTCATACACCAAAAGCGATTCTGCTCCTTTATTTCTTATTAGACTTCTTCTAGGGATGGAGAATGCGCTATTTCCAAATGTTGGGTTTGGTCTTTCCTCCGGTATGATAGAAGGAGGTCTTTGAACATTATGAATAGGGGCTTCACTAAGGCCACGTTCAGCATCAAGACGAGTAAACTCAATAGCAAGAATATCTTCTATGTCAGGAGTTCCGACTTTCTCGAGACTGTATTTAATGCCTAGATAATTAAGTGCATCGGGATCAGTTTTACACGCAAGAGAGAGCAAAGTTAGTTCTTTTTTCCATAGTGCTATGATCTTTGGAGATTCTACGGCATGAGCTTTTTGGAGTTCTTTATAAGTGTAATAAGTCCTGTTTACTAATGCGCTAGAAATTGGTTGCATAATATCCTCATATTTTTTATCTAACATAATATGCCATGTTTCTGTATTTTTTTACGATGTTAATCGATTTGAATTAATGTAATATTATTTAAAGTAAAATATATAATTTCATTGGCTTTCTTAAGTAATATGCGCTAAGGTCCAAATAAACAGGCTTAGGATAAAAATATGTTACTATTTTGGGTGGGATTTCATTTATTTATTTTAGGGATGATATTCTTAGATTTAAAGGGGTTTAAAAAACCTATTTGGGGAGTCATCTTTTGGGTGGGGCTTGCTTTAGGGGCTAATGCACTTATTGGTGTTTTTTTGGGGAAAGAGGCGGCTTTAACCTTTTTTACGGCCTATTTGGTAGAGACTTCTTTAAGCATTGATAATCTCTTTGTTTTTTTTATGATTTTTTCTTTTTTTAAAATAAAAAAAATTTACCAGTCTAGAGTTTTATTTTGGGGCGTTCTAGGGGCTTTTGTTTGTAGAATATCGTTTATATTAATTGGAATAACACTTTTAGAGTCATTTTCGTGGATGTACTTTGTCTTTGGAATTATTCTATTTATATCTGCTATATATCTTTGGAAATCGCATGGTATTAATATTCAAGAGTCCTGGCTTTTTGTGTGGGCTAAAAGATGGCTACCCCTTGATGAAAAAGAGCATGAAGGACATTTTTTTAGGAAAAAAGAGGGAAAAGTGTATGTTACGACTCTTTTTTTAGCTCTTTTATTTGTAGAGGCTGCTGACCTTTTATTTGCAGTAGACTCGATTCCAGCTGTTCTAGCTATTACAAAAGATCCTTTTTTAGCTTATACTTCTAACGTTTTTGCTGTGTTAGGTCTTCGTTCTTTCTACCTTTGTTTAGCAGAGTTGCAAGAAAAGCTTAGCTGCTTAAAGCCTGCGATTTTGTCTATTTTACTGTTTATTGGAGTGAAAATGTTTATTTCTCCCTTTTTTCACATTTCCAATCTGATTTGTTTGTTGATTATTTGTTTTATATTTATTTTCTTTATCTTAATTAATTTGAATAAAAACAAATCAACCAAATAGGTTGATTTGTTTTAGTTAGAAAGAAAGAAGCTTAGAGGCGTCTTTATCTGTAATCCAAAGAGCTTTATGAAGATCTGTTCCTACTCGTTCTACTGGGTAACAAGGTTTTTTATGGGAATAGATTTCTTCTAAGAGCTTCTGTTTTTTTGCTCCTAGCACATAGAGCACAATGTTTTTAGAGGAGTTGATGCAGGGGTAAGTTAAGGTCATTCTCCATGTGTCTTTTTGAGGCACGTGATTTGCTGCTACGAGTTGATCTTGGATTTCAAGAGCTTTTGTTTCAGGAAATAAAGAGGCTGTATGCCCATCTTCTCCCATTCCTAGCATGAGATAATCAAATCCCTTATTTTTCAGTTTGCGATGTAAGAGCTCTTCGTAAAGCTTAGCTTCTTGCTCTATATTTAGTTCAGCTTTCATCCGATGGATTTGAGCCGGGGGAATTCCCACTGACTTAAAACCAGCTTCCATGGCCATATGAAAATTGCTTTCAGGGTCATCAGGAGAAACGCTTCTTTCATCACTCCAAAATAGGTGAACTTTAGACCAATCAATCTGTGATACATAAGGGGAGGTTGTTAACATAGAGAAAATTGCTTTAGGAGTCGACCCTCCTGAAAGAGCGATTGTAAAAGAGCCTTTTTCTTTGACAGCTTCTTTATAGGCTGTAATAAAATGCTCTACAGAAAAGGTTAATGTTTCTAGTTCATCGCCTGGGATGGCGATGTCTCTTCTTTTATCCCAAGC
Source organism: Chlamydiota bacterium (assembly GCA_947505635.1). Taxonomy (GTDB): domain Bacteria; phylum Chlamydiota; class Chlamydiia; order Chlamydiales; family Rhabdochlamydiaceae; genus CAIJXB01. The sequence continues at coordinate 4,754 of CANNLR010000020.1, read as the reverse complement.
ATGTATGCAGTTTGCCATTAAGAAAGACTCCCACTTGCTATGATTTTTAGAGCATCTATATAATGTTGACTTGTCCCTTTATGGCAGATCTCATTCACTAAAGATTGGCCAGATTCTCCTTTAGCGACAAGCAATCGTGTCGGCAGTGAGCATCCAGTAGAAGAAGAATGCTGGAAAGAGATTTGATGTAAGGATTTTTCTTCTCTAGAAAAAAGAAAATGATCTCCATCTTGTGTTCTTATGCCTACAGAAAGGATCATCCCTGGAGGGAGTTTCGCATTCTTTATTTCTGTTAGCGTTACTTCAATATTCTTATCATGGAGTTGGTAAGAAAAGGAGAGTAAAGAAGCATTGAATTTTGTAGGGATCCATTTTAATCGACTGGCTATCCAAGCTTGTAGATAGATAGATTGAATTTTTGTGTGACAAAAAGAGGGGGTTTCTTGTCCGTTGAAAGTAATTTCAATAGACGAAGTATTTTTTAACTTTTCTAATTTTTCGAGATCCGAAAAAGTAGAACTAAATAAAGTTCTCCAAGTGTCGAGACGAGCCCAATTTAAGTCAGCAATTTCACAAGAAAACATTCTTTGCATTTCTAAAACAGACTGAGAAAAAATGCCAAGATCTTCTGTTGATTCTGAATCGAAGATGATACGAGTCGCAAATTGTTTAAGTTCCTCACATAAACTGTGGTTACGTGTTGGATCTTCTGCCCAAACTAAAAAGACGGGAAGATCTGGAACAATATGAGGAAGTAAAAGAAGAGGGACCTTAGCTTCTTCTTTGCCAGAAGCTGAGATTTCAATAAGATCGCAAGTGATGTCAAAATCGCCTTGTTTTGTTGATAAAACAGAGACAGCAGTTTTTAAATCATCAGCAGAATCAGGATCTACAGAAATGAAAAAGATCCTTGCTGGGAATTTTTCAATGAGCTTGTAAGCGATCTTCCGAATATAATCTTCTCTTGAAGATTTTTCTGTGAAGAAAATGATATTAAATAAGGAAGCTCTCATTTTATTCTTATTTTCCTTAGCTTCCCAAAGGGCATTTAAGGTGGATTGAATCTTGGCTGGGGGAACAATTTGCAGGGCTGTCATTAGAGTAATCTCCATTTTCTTCCATCTGTTTTTAATAAATCATCTGCTTTTTTAGGGCCCCAGCTTCCGCTCGGATAGTCAGAAAGTTCTTCCCCTTTAAGAGCATCCCATGTTTCTAGAACAGGGTTTAAAATCTGCCAAGAAGCGAATACCTCATCGACTCTTGCAAAAAGGGTGTTGTCTCCTAAGATGCAGTCTAAAATAAGCCTCTCGTACGCTTCTGGAGGGGTCAATCCAAAGTATTTCCCGTATTGAAAGTTCATCTTAACGGGTTGGATAAGATTGCTAGATCCTGGAACTTTGCAATTTATTTTAAAAGAAGTTCCTTCGTCAGGCTGAATTCTGATCGTTAATACGTTAGGTTCGTTACGCTTGCCTGGATGTTGAAAAAGCACGCTTGGAGGATCTTTGAAGAAGACAGAAATTTCTGTTCCTTTTTTAGGAAGTCTTTTACCTCCTCGAATGTAAAATGGAACCCCAGCCCAACGCCAATTATCTAAATAAAGCCGCATCGCTGCATAGGTTTCCACAAGCGAATGAGGATTTACATTTTTTTCTTCTCGATAGGCTACTGCGGGATCTCCATTTATATATCCAGCCCCATATTGTCCTCTTACAACAGACTTATGTAGATCAGTTGCACTAAAAGGACGGATCGATTGAATTGCTTTTACTTTTTCGTCGTGGATGGCCCTGGCAGAAAGATTGGCAGGAGGCTCCATAGCGATAAGGGAGAGGATCTGCATGATGTGATTTTGTAAGATGTCTCTCAAATAACCAGCCTCTTCCCAGAAAGCTCCTCTTGTTCCAATTCCAATATCTTCTGCTACAGTAATCTGTATGTGGTCGATATAACGACTATTCCAAAGAGATTCGAAAAGAGAGTTTGCAAATCGAAGGACCAGAAGGTTTTGTACGGTTTCTTTTCCTAAATAATGGTCGATACGATAGATGTCTTTTTCTTGTAAAAATCGAGTGAGTTCCTTTTGCAACGATAAGGCGGAGGTTAAGTTGTGCCCAAAAGGTTTTTCAATAATGATTCTAGCCCACGCTTCTTTTTTAGTTTCTTCAGGGGAGATGAGTTTAGCATTATATAGCTGCTCGCAAACTGTTGGGAAAAAGCTTGGCTGTGTAGAAAGATAAAAGACTCGGTTCCCTTGGGTTCCAAGTTTTTGATCGAGGTCTTTAAGAAGAATGGATAGTTTGTCAAACCCTTTAGGATCGTGAAATTCTGAAGTGTGATAAAATAATTGCTCTTTAAAAGTAGCCCATAGAGTTTCGTCGATAGGTGTTACCCGAGAAAATTCACTAATAGCTTTTTTCATTTCTTCGCGAAATTGCTCATTTGTTTTTTCTCTACGAGCAAAACCTACACAAGCAAATTGAGGTGGCAGCTGCCCTTCTCTTGCTAAGTTGTATAAAGCGGGAATGAGTTTTCTTGCCGTGAGATCTCCTGTAGCCCCAAAGATTACAAGAATACAAGGCTCGGCAAAGCGAGAGGAAAGGCCCGCTTCTTCAAAGGGATTATTAAAAATAGTATCTAGCATACCTGTCCATAAGAGTTGATTTTTTGTTATAAGATCAATAGAGCATAAAATAAGTATTTTGGGGAAGAGAAATTAATTGCTTTTTTGGGTCATCTGTAAAGGGGCGTCTTCAACCCATTGCATACCTAAAAAAGAACTAGCTCCAGGAGCTAGGAGTTGTTGATTCCCAACGGTTACTGTTCGAGCTGTATTTTGGCATCCATTAACAATAAGGTAAGCAGTGCCATCTTTTGTGCCAATAACATAAGAAGTAGCAAGCATAGTGCCTCCGTTTAACCCAGATGTTTCCATGATTCGATTAATGCATTTAAAACTTGTTGGCATAAGATTCATATAGACAACAGAGCCCGGAACTGTATAAAAGCTATCATTTGTTCCAAGGATCGGGGTGACACCGTTTAAGAAAGATTCTCCAGCATAATAACCAAAGCCTCCCTTAGAAAAATCGGGGATGGTTTGAGCATCAGTTACAAATCCAACTTCAGCAGCAAGCCACGTTGAAGGTAATTTTAAGGGAGAGTAGGACACTGCAGAAAAAGTATAAGGATCAGCTGCTGCATTTGCTTTAGCAAGTGATGATTCAATGATGTTGATTAGAGCCTGGCGTACAGTTAGGAATTTTTCTAACTCTTCAGTTGGGTTCGGAATCTGAAATTGACCATTTTTATTTTTTAATTGAGGAATGAGTCTCATTAATCCTTCTTTAGAACTCAAATCATCTTCGAGTTGAGCTAAAGAGGGGAGTCTTTGTGGATATCCTGATTTTCCTATCCAAATTCCACCAAATAGCAAGCCACAGCCCAATAAACATAAGATACCTTTTTTCACGACTCCTCCTTAATTAGATGACAGGTTGATCTTTTTTTTATCCTTCAAAAGAATTCATGTCAATGCTTTTGAGGGTTAATGATCCTTCTAAATCACTTAGTGCCTCAGACTTCATATGAAACCCGGACGCCCTAGCAAGAGATATCATAGGTGTATTAGAATTTGAGCAATGCATCATTAGTGTAGAGTAGTTAACTTCTTCCGTATAGGTGACTGCTTGATTTATTAGAGCCGTGCCGACCCCTTGGCGACGATACCGAGCATCAACGCTTAAGGCAACTTCTGCAACCTTATTTCTATCGTCGATTAGAATAAGATGAGCGATCCCAATAAGGGTTGTCTTCTGTTTTTGATTAACAGAAAAGGCCCCAAAAGCCCGTTTATAGAAAAGGTCTGTTTTATCGAGACTATTGATGTAAGATTGGATGCTTTCGTTAGAAACGGTGGACATAAAACGAAAATACTTATCCTGCGGTGATAAGTTTAGGTAATGAGTCAGTATCTCATTTTTATCGTCAACACTTAGACTTTTGAAGAGTATTGTATTTATTCTTTCCCCCTTGATCGAATGACATCGAAAATTGATAACAAGGGAGAAAAGATAACAGCTACAAAATTAAATGGTTAGGATTTTTTATGACTATTTAGGTTTCTTATATGGCGCTAGGGGGGACGCCCTTCTATAGAGTGTGATACGGATGCATCATTTTGATCGCCTGCGCGGCAAACCCCGTCCTTTAGGTCGAGGTCAAGAGCGCGGACGACGCAGTCGTGCCTTTTCTTAAAAAGGATTTAGTAAAGTAAAGTTTTTTTAGGTAAGTAATGAAAAATTTTATGAAAAAAAACACGGAAAAATTATAGTGTTTTTGGTATGATTTTTAACGAATAAGACTATAAGACAGATCAGACTCATCCTCTTCATCACATCAGACTGTTCCAATGAGGATAAATTAAGCATCTAATCTGTTTGACATTACCCATTTCCGTATTGGAAGTAATTACTTTAAAGAAGATTGAAAAAAGTGGAAAATAAAGAGACTTACTGGACCATTTGTCCAAATTGTTATGGACGTGGCAAAAAAAACTTGAAGCTCCGCAAGAAAGCGAAACTTCGCTACCAAATAGCAATTAATGAATTTGCAAAAGTTCAGGGGGAAGGAAAGGATTTGGCTCGCCCTAAGCTTACTCAATATTTATGCGATAATTGCAGCGGATCTGGCCTAATTCCTGCTACTAGTCACCCCGTAGTGGATTCAGAAAACTATCCACATGTAGCAATTAT
>CANNLR010000019.1 GCA_947505635.1 Chlamydiota bacterium | reverse complement strand
CCTTATCTGGGAAGCTACAAGCTGAAGAGTTTGTATGTCTTGGAAGAACCCTCCGTTCTTTAAAAGCAAAAGTTCAGCTTGCAAAGGGAGTTTTTTCTGCACAAGATCTTTTGATAGAAGATGAGGTAGGTCTTGTAACTGTCAAGACAATGGAAGCCAGATTGCAACCTGAAACAGGATTTTGGCTCATGACAGCTCCGATAGTTCATGTAAAAGACTTTTCTCCTGCAGCTTTCATAAAAGGAGGCGAAAAGGGTGCTGTGATAAAAAATATCAGTTTTTATCAGCTGAAGGGCTTTTTGCAAGATATCAATAGCTTCGAGGCTACGGGCGCTTTAAACTTTGTAAAACCTATAAAAAAAGAGCTCTCTTTTTGGGATATCCCTTTGAATCTCATGAAAGACTTTGGTTTGGATACGGGACTTTTAACTCCAGTGATTGGAGAAGCTGAGTTCACTCTTACGCAAGGGCGTTGTTACTTCACCCTATTGAAAAATATGTATAGTGAGGGAGAGCGTTCTCAATTTGTTCTAGCAGGATCTTCTTCGGATGCTTATCTTTCTTTAGATGGAACATGGCATGTTGATTTGAAGATGAAACAAAATGTTGTATGGAAGGTGACAGAAGATCTTGTATTATCTATTAGAGGAACTCTTGAAAAGCCTAAGTATAGCTTTAAATGGCGCGATAACGGTTCTTAAGGAAAGGATCGTTTCTTTTATTTATCCTTCCCATTGCATGCACTGTGAAGAAAAGATAGAAAGTCACAAGTGGTTATGCTCTTCTTGTGTAGGTCAAATAGAATTTGTAGAGGCTGTGGATGGCAATAAGAGCTCCACATTACAGTCCTTAGGTTCTGCCAGGGCTTTTCAAAGGGCCTCTAAAGGCCACTTAGCAGAAGAGGTGGCAAAGACTATGGCCGCGTATATGATCATACAGTTTCAAAGGCTTAAATGGCCTTTGCCTGATTACATCCTTCCTTCTCCAAGAGATCCTGTTAATCTTCTATTAGCCAAGCATCTTTCTACTTTTTTAGAAATTCCTATGATTCAAGCATTAAAGCAACCTGGTTTTTTCTCCCCTCCAGGGTATAAATGGAAGGGAACTTCTTATCTATCAGATCAAAATCTACTGATTGTAGATATACTTATGCCCAATCTTGATGACTTTGCTATCTTAAAAGAAGCTGCGATAAAAGAGGGTTTCTATCTTTCTTTTATGTAGTATTTTTATTCAACTGTGCTTTTAATCCTTTGTATTCGTAGGATGCTTCGAATTCAAACAAATAGGATTAGTTATGTTTTCACACATTTTAAAGATGGATTTCAAAAAACCTGAGGCCCCAACTCCACCTCCTCAATTAAACAAGAATTCAGTTATTGTTGCGATTGGTCAAAACGCACTGACTCCTAGTCCTCGGGTATCTTTTGGAAATCAAGAACCAGCTTTTTGTATTACAGGAGCTGTTCTGCTGACTGGGGCTGCTTGGACCTATTGTGTCTGTAGCTTGTGTTGTTGCCTCTCTTGCTGCTCGTCTGTTACCTATTCCTCTAGTTATCTTAGCTGCAGCTCGGAGAGCTTGTACAGTCATTGATGCTAACATTTATCCTGAAGTCGATGCAGCATTGAAGCATGCAGGGCTTAGATTGGAGAGATGGTTTGGCGCTAAAGCTATTTAAGAAGAAATATAAGCCATTTTGGCTGCCAAAGTCCTTTTCTATTCCATTGTATAGGATCGAGCAGCTTTCTAGGCTGGTGAGGACTTTTTAGCTAAATAGTTAAAAACTACCGAATGGAGAACTCAGGATTCGGCAGTTTATGGTTGTTTAAGCTTCTAGATTTCTTCGAGCCATATCAATTTGTCGACGGAGGATTTCATCTTTGACAAGTTGACCGGAGATTTTTTTCCAAGCATGAAGAAGCGTTGAGTGAGTTTTTCCTCCAAAAGCGGAGGCAAGTTTCATGAGAGAGTCATTGATGAGCTCTTTAGCCATATACATAGCCACTTGTCTAGGGAAAGCCACATCTTTAGTGCGAGATTCTCCTTTAAGATCACTTACTTTGACCTCAAAGATAATAGCGACGCTTTTAATGATGTTTTCAACAGAGATTTTCTTAGAAGGAGCTAGTTGAAAAAGCTCACTTAAGCTTCTTTCTACTGTTTCTTCTGTAACATCAAGTCCCATCATGCGGCAGTAAGCGCTAAGTCGGTTAATAGCACCTTCTAGTTGCCTTACGTTATTATAAATGTGCTCAGCAATGAAAAAAGCAATCGTTTGGGGAAGGCGAATTCCCTTTTGCTCAGCTTTATATTGTAAGATAGCTACTCTAGTTTCTAAGTCAGGAACGCCAACGTTAGCAACTAGTCCCCATTCCATTCTAGCAATGAGTCTTTCTGAAAGGTTGAGCTGTCCAGGGGGTTTATCACTTGTGATAATGATCTGTTTGTTTTGATGAATTAAAGCTTCAAAGGTATTACAAAATTCCTCTTCAAAGTTCACTCTATTTTGCAAAAACTGGATATCGTCGACGAGGAGCACATCTAAAGAACGATAGAATCGTTTCATTTTATCTAAAGTCTTATTGCGCAAGTTATCAACTAGGTCATTGATAAAGCCTTCTGTCGTGATAGAGAAGATCTTTAATTTAGGTTGATGTTCCTTGATATGATGACCTATAGCATGGAGAAGATGCGTTTTGCCAAGACCAACACCCCCGTGGATGAAAAGAGGATTATAAGATCTGCCAGGGCGCATAGCAACACCTAGCGCGGCAGATTTCACAAACTGGTTAGAAGGTCCTTCAATAAAGGTATCAAAAGAATAAAGAGGGTTGAGTTGAAAGGCCCCTTGACAAGCGCCAGAATTTGCTTCTTGAGGTGCTGCAATAGGAGCTCTGATATCGGATGCATAAGGATCTAATATTTTCTTCTTTGGTTCTTCAATGATAAATTCAATAGAAGGAAGGCCCGATGATGTCAAAGGCAAAAAATGGATCAGGTCTTTTTTATAGTTGTCGAGCAAGTATTCTTGCACAAAGATATTAGGTACTTCTAGTACGATCCGGTCAGCATGAGAGGAAACCTTTTTAATAGGTTCCAACCAGTTCGTAAATTCTGTAGCCGAACATCTTTCTCCGACATATTCTAAAAATAAAGACCAAGCGTCTTGCGTTTCACTAGCAATCATGGGGGTTGCCTTCCAGTAGCGGGGTTATGCACAGACTTTCCACAGGAAAAATCAAGCGATATTTTATGTTGCCAACTTAGCATTCGACTTTAAAGCATGCAACAAAAAAACCAAAATATTTGTGTTTTTTTTTATCTTTTAAGAATAGGCAAGAGCTAAAGCACTGGCTTGACTTGAGATAGAAGATTCGGGATGGACCTCTAATGATTTTGCTTGCATCAGTCCTTGTTTTTTATATCCTAAAGCAAGTAATGCCTTAGAACGATTGAGTAAAGTTGATCCATGAGAGGGGTCTAATTTAATAGCTTTTTCTAGATAGTTTAGTGCCATTAAATTATTGCCTGTCTGGAGATATAAGGCTCCTAAGGTTTGAAGGTCATACATGCTTTCGTCTGATAAAATGACGAGCGCTTCAAAAAACTTTAATGAGGTATCATATTGTCCTTGTTTGATGTAAGAGTATCCCATAAAACGGAGATTTTCTAATTCTTCTTTACTCCATTCTAATACTTCTAACCAATTAGTCTGACCCATAACTTATCCTTTGTGATATTGAGAGCGCTTTGTGTGCACGTAAATAATACAATTATCGAGGTGCAAAATGCAATTCAATAGATTTATAAGAATCTCTTTTTCTTTTTCTTCAGATTCTTCTTCTTTGATTTTTTGCCAGTTCTCTTTTTTAGAAGAAGGATTATCTTGCTCATTTGTTGAGTGTTTATCCAAGGGGTCTTTTTTCATTTCTAAGATTTTATTTTTAAGAGCTTGTGCCTTTTCTTGATTGGTAAAAGAGGGGATAAGCTCATGCGTGAAGAATCTTTTTTGCATTTCATAACCCAGGGGAGGGGCAAATTCTGCCCAAGAATTGCTTTTTAAAGAACCTTGAAAGGCAAGATCCGTTTCGAGATGAAAGGTTGGTGTAGTAACCTCAATAGAGGTTTGGGCAAAGATCATCTTAGCTTCTTGTGGGATTTTTTCCTGCCCATCTAAAAGCTTTTGATCCCGTGCATAACGCTCAGAGGCATCATACCCTAAATTATCTATTGTACGAGCAACCATTTTTAATTTCCTCTCTATTAATTCTTATTTGACATAAATCTAATTATTAAATCAATTAATTTATTTTCATTTAGTATTCAAAATTAAAAATTCTGACTTAAAAGAGAGAGGTTTGATGATATAGGTTGGGCGTTAAATATTTCAGGTTAATCCAAAGGCTAGTCGAATAGCATAAATTTTCTTAGAATCGATCTTGCCTATCATTAATCTCTAAAATTTCATTATCCTGTGATTTTTATGGCAATCTTTCCATAACTTCACCATAACGAATACTTTAATACTCACGGAAATCATCCGTATTATACTTATTGCCTCCTAGGTAATTGATTTGTTATTAATATAAAATTAAAATTGAACATTTCTAAAATGTTATAATAATTGAAAATTTTCTGTTTTTTATTTTAAATTTATATTATTCTAGTTTGTTAAAAAGTTTTTAATTTAAGTTTAGGTTGTTATGGGAAATTGTATTGGTGGTGTAAAAGCTGGTGTCCCTCAGGCTGCGTCAGCCGGAGCTAATCAAACTGATGAGAGAAAATTTGATATCAACAGGCTTTCTTATGATATTGAGAGGCTTATTTTTTCTTATTTAAAGTTACCCGATCTTGGGAAGGTTTGCCTTTTAGATAAAAGAAGAAATGAGATAGTTAGCACTCCTCCTTATGAAGGCCATTCTAGCTTGAAAAATGTAGTTGTCTATAGAGACTTTGTTTTTAACAGCAGGGACTGGAAGACGTACTATAAAAAAGATGTAGATACAGAAGGTGAGGATGCCTCTTTTCCCCCAAACATATATAAAGCGTTAAATAAGCCCTGTCCGGCATTCCCCTGGAAAAGAACAGGTCAAACTCATGTGGTTACATGGGTTCCTAAAAAGGTAGGGGGAGAACCTCTTACGTTAAATAGCTTCGGAGGAGTATTAAAGGAGCATTTTCCTGAAAACCCTGCCGGCTATAGCAGTATATGGGGTCCTATAGTTCGTGAACATGGCAATACCGTCGTAGCTAAATCTGGTTGGGTTTTCATGACAGGGGATGTTCTTCCTTATGGTAGAGGGGAATCTTATGCAGATCAAGAAGGATTAGTTGCTAGCTTAGATAGGCACGATCCTTATGAAGTTCCTACAACACTAAAAGCTGTTGTTTGTATTTCTTCAAAGTATTTTAAATCCGGAGAGCGTCGATTTAGGGATACGCCATGCACCTATACGCGCTGTCGAGAGGAAGCTGAAGGTCTTCACATTGTTGTTGGCGGCTTCGACGCCACCGGCTTTGATGTCGGCGAAGATGGCTTCGTCAGTGACCACCTTGGCATTGGGGCCATGAAGAGTGCGGGCCTTGCTCCTAGACACTTGGCAGAGAAAATAAAAGCTGAAAGTGATGGGTTTTAGTTTGCTTTGTCTAAGGGTGTTTTTTGTATGACCGCGAAGCATTGTAGTTAGAAGTGAAGGCTGGGGTTTGAATCAAAAGGGGATGTTGGGAAAATCACAGAGCCTTGTGGGATGGCCACGTTTCCTATAGTCATAGCTAGAGAATTTTTTTATTGTATCCTTAGAGGAGATGGCCTTTTAAGGAGAGTAAAAAAAGGAACACTTAAGTTTGCCTTAAATGTTCCTTTTAGTTTTTTTAGACGTCGTAAGAACCTGCTGTTACATTGCCTCCAGTTCCTGTCCAATTAGTGTGGAAGAACTTTCCTCTAGGTTGGTCAACTCTTTCGTAAGTATGAGCCCCAAAGAAGTCTCTAAGACCTTGTAATACGTTAGCAGGTAGCCTTTCGCTGCGATATCCATCGAAGTAAGCCAAAGCTGTAGCAAAACAAGGCGTTGGGACTCCAGACAAGACAGAGGTAGAAAGAACACGTCTCCATCCATCTTCTGCTTTTTTGATCTCTTGAATGAAAAAATCATCGAAAAGCAAATTGTCTAGATTCGCATTTTTAACAAAAGCTTTTTTGATGTCATTCAGGAATTTGCTGCGGATAATACACCCGGCTCTCCAGATTAGGGCGATATTGCCGTAGTCTAAATGCCATCCAAATTCTTTTGCAGCGGCCTTAATGAGCATGAAGCCTTGGGCATAGCTAATGATCTTAGAAGCATAAAGGGCTTCCATAACATCATTAATAAATTCTTTTTTGTTAGCTGGTGGTACGATCTTTTTAGAAGAAAAGATCTTAGAAGCTGCAGTTCTTTCTTCTTTTAAGGTAGATAGACATCTAGCAAAAACGGCCTCTCCGATTAAAGTGACAGGAAGTCCTATGTCTAAAGCGCTAATGCCAGTCCATTTGCCTGTCCCTTTTTGTCCTGCAACATCTAAAATTTTATCAATTAGAGGAGCTCCATCTGTATCTTTATAGGCAAACACCTGGCTTGCTATTTCGATAAGATAGCTATTAAGTACCCCTTTATTCCAAGAAAGGAAGATTTCTCGGATTTCTTCAATAGAGCAGCCAACAATATCTCTTAGGATTTGATAAGCTTCGCAAATTAACTGCATATCTCCATATTCGATTCCGTTATGAACCATTTTTACATAGTGACCAGATCCACCTTCGCCAATCCATTCCGCGCAGCTTAATCCATCTTCAGAAGCTTTTGCTGAGATGTCTTGGAATATTTTTTTAATTAAAGGCCAAGCTTTTGGATTTCCTCCCGGCATCATAGAAGGGCCGTGTCTTGCTCCTTCTTCTCCACCAGAAATACCAGATCCTACAAATAAGATTCCTTTCGCATCAAGCTCTTTCATGCGACGTTCGCTGTCTGGGTAGTGGCTATTGCCCCCGTCTATAACGATATCTCCTGCTTCTAAAAAGGGGAGACATTCAGCGATGAGATCATCAACAGCTTGTCCAGCTTTTACCATCATCATTACTTTTTTAGGCCGTTTTAGAGCGGAGAAAAACTCTTTTAGATCATGTGTTCCTATGACCTTAGTGCCCTTAGCTGTAGATTCTAAAAAGGCATCTACTTTGGAAATAGTCCTATTGAAGACTGCTACGGTATATCCGTGATCATTCATGTTTAAAACAAGGTTTTGCCCCATGACGGCAAGACCTATTAATCCAATATCTGCTTGATTTGTAGCCATTATTTTTGATGCTCCTTTATGTTTTGTTCTAATTTACTTGAGTCAAACCATCTTAAAAGAGTAAAATAGAGCGCTAAGACGTCCTCGTAGCTCAGGTGGATAGAGCGGTTGCCTCCTAAGCAACAGGCCGCGCGTTCAACTCGCGCCGAGGACATTTTTTTTGGATTTTATAAAAGTATCCACCCCTAAAGCAATCCCGTTAGCCATCTGTTCTAAATAAGATTTTTTTCGCATACTAGCCCATTCATCATAATTTGTCAAAAAACCAATTTCTATTAAAATAGCTGGCATCGTAGTTTCTCTAATTACGTGGAATCTTCCTAATTTTACACCTCTAGAAGTGCATCCCGTTTCTTGAATGATTTGGCGGAGAATAGAGTCTGCTAGGGCGGAGGAAGATAGGCTTCTTGTAGAGTCTCCTGCTTTGCAATAGTAGATCTCTAGTCCTTGAGCTAAATGATTATGTGCAGCATTGCAATGGATACTGACAAACAGGGCGCTGTTGGTTTGGTTGGCTATAGATACTCTTTTAGGTAAAGAAATGTAAGTGTCTTTTATTCTTGTTAATAGTACCCGATAACCAAGTCCTTCCAGTTTTTTTTTGGTATATAAAGCAGTTAGAAGAGTGATTTTTTTTTCTTGAAGATGCCTTACTTTGGCCCCCTCATCTGTTCCTCCATGCCCTGCGTCTAAAACAATTAAAGGCCCTTGCGTTTTACTAGAGGGTTTTAAAGCTGCCCGTTGAGAAGCTAGAGAAGCTAGTTCAAGTGGGGTAGAAGAATGAGCAAAAATAGAAGTTGTAAAGAAAAGGAGGGAAACAAAGATAAGGTGAAAAACAGAGGTCATTTTTTTTACTCTTAAAAGGGTACTACTGACAATACTCTTTTGCCACGATTCTGTCATCAAAATGGATGGCATAGTGTGCAAAAATCTGATAATTTTCGTGACCTTTTCCAGCAATTAATAAAACATCTTGGGGATCAAGTTCAGAAATGGCTAGGCCTATTGCTTTTTTTCTGTCAGGTTCCACTAGGACTTTTTCTTGATTTTGGATTCCTGATAAGATTTCTTGGATGACAAGCTCAGGAGGTTCGCTGCGGGGATTGTCGGAAGTAATCACGAGTTTATCGGAAAATTTCTCTGCAACAGCACCCATTTTGGGTCTTTTTAGGCGGTCTCTATTGCCTCCGCATCCAAAAACACAAACGATTTTACCGTGTGTGACTTCGCGTAGAGATTCTAATACATTTTTTAAAGCATCTTCTGTATGAGCATAATCGACAAAAATATGTTTTTTATTCACATTTTCTATTCGTTCCATTCGACCAGGAACGGCTGTAAAGGAAGACAATATGTGTAAGATCGTTGATAGGTCATATCCTAAAGCAATCCCTGTGCTAATAGCTGCTAAACAGTTGTATAGGTTGAATTTACCAATAAGATGAGTGTGAAAAGGTTCTTTAGAGCCTTTATAACAAACTATACAAGAAGAGCCTGTGATAGAAAAGAGGGGATTTTCTGCAAAGACATCAGCACCTTCAAAAAGTCCATAAGTTAAAATAGGCACCTTTGTGTTTTGCGTCATAGTCTTAGCAAAAGGAGAGTCTATATTGACAATGGCTTTTTTAGGGTAGTTTTTCTCTTTGTTTTTTTCAGGACTTAAGGAAGTAAATAATTTAGTTTTAGCAAGAGCGTAAGATTCCATAGTTCCATGATAATCTAGATGATCTTGTGTGAGATTAGTAAAAATAGCGATATCAAAATTGATTGTTTGGACTCTCCCTTGATCCAGTCCATGAGAAGAGACCTCCATGACAGCACTTTTACAACCTGCTAGCAGCATTTCGTGAAGAAGCTTTTGGTTGGTTAGAATATCAGGTGTTGTTTGTGTGGAGGGAAATACATTATTTTTTATGATCCATTCAATGGTTCCTATAAGGCCTGATGGCATTTGCAGATGGTCTAATAGGTATTTAACAAGATAGGAAGTTGTTGTTTTTCCGTTCGTTCCTGTGATGCCGATAGTGAGGATTTTTTGAGAAGGAGCATCGTAGAATTTTTCTGCCAAAAGAGATTCTAATAAAGAGATATTTGGATGGATGATTTGTACAACATTTTCTAAAAAGGGATTATATAGATCGGTTGCAAGCGCAACAACTCCTGCCAAAAGAGCGTCTGTGATATATTGATTTCCATTGTGGACAAGTCCTTTTTTTGCAAAAAAAAGGTAGCCTGGAGCTGCTTGTTTAGAGTTATTGCAAAGACCTGTGATTTCAATATCTTTGAATCCTTTGACAATAAGGGGGGAGATATTTTGGAGCATTTTTTTCAGTTTCAAGGGTTATTCCAGCTTTTGTATTGCTCAGTTAGGGCTTTTGCCTCTTTCATCCAAACGGCTTTTTCAGAATCCCTTCTTGGGTCTCCTTGAGGAAAGCCAAAAGGATCATCGGGGGCTACTCCTAGATATTCTAGAGTTTTTCTTCCAATCTCACGGAAAACAGGAGCTGCACAGGTTCCCCCTTGTTGGTTTTTGCCAACGCCGGGAATAAATTTCCATTCAGGCTCATCAATCACAATCATTAATACAAACTTAGGATTATAAGTCGGACTCCATCCGAGAAAAGTAGAAATGTGATCTTTTTTTGAATAAGATCCATTGATAATTTTTTCGGAAGTTGCAGTTTTCCCTACTTCTGTATACCCAAAAATATCAGCCTTGGTTGCAGCTCCTCCAGGTTTTGTGACATACATCATAGCCTTGAGAACTTCGTCTAGAGAAGATTTGCTAAAAAGCGATTTTCGATCTTTATGCAGGATGATGTTATCATTGTCAAGTAAAACTTCCTGTGTTAGATCTTCTTTTGTTTTAATGATCTTTTTAATAAGAGTGGGCTCTACAGGATATCCCCCATTAGCTATAAGGGCGTAAGCCTTGACCATTTGTAAGCTGTTAACAAGAATGTTATGTCCGAAGGAAAGGGAATAGGGGGTTGGTTTAGACCATTCCATTGAGCCGTTAGGGTGTTTTTTCCCGGGGGTAGGAAGTAATCCTGAGCTTTCTGAAGAAAGTTCTATCCCTGTTTTTTTGCCAAAACAAAAGATCTCGGAAAGACAATTTCGGTACCACTCATCTCCTAAAGTCTCAATAACTCGTTGTATCATTCTTGCCATGTAGATATTAGAAGATTTTTGTATAGCCATATACATATTAAGATAAGAATGAGATCTGACATCGTGAATGGGTTTGGATCTTCCAGGGAAAAAACCATTCAAGGTGGCTACTTTCTCTGTTGGAGAAAAAATAGGGGACTTTCCTCTTTTTATTAATTCTTCATTGGCTTTTAGACAGATAAGCATAGTGATAGGCTTCATTGTGGAGCCTGGTTCAAAGGGGTCTGTAATGCCTTTGAGTTTGGTCTCTTTTTGTAATGAAGGATTGTTGAAAAATTTTGCATATTGGGCAGGCTCGAACCAAGGGTATTGAGCCCAAGCTAAGATGTGTCCTGTATTGGGGTCCATCATGATGGCCCAGCCACTTTTAGCATTAGCATTTGTAACCCCTTTTGCAATTTCTTCTTCACAGATAGCTTGGAGGTAGTGATTAATTGTTAAGAAGATATCGGCTCCATCTTCGGGGGCGGATACTACAGTTCCTAGGTCTAAAGAGTTTCTTGGAGACCTGAGGAGAACCCTTTTTCCCTCTTTCCCTTTAAGGTAAGGATCCATCATGAGTTCAAGCCCTCCTGTTGGAATATGGGCGTGTGTTTTTGGATCTCTTTGTTCTCGCACTGTATGTAGAATCTGTCCTAACATTTTTCCGTAAGGATAAGACCTTTTGAAATCCTGAATGAAAAAAATGGCATTACGGGGGATTTTGTTTTTTTTTGCAAAAGGGGTCCACCAATTTTCTATTTTTAATCGCTTTTCAGGGCTGGCCCATGCAGCAAGTCTTCGGCTTTTAGATTGTTTTTCCATTTGCTGATGTAGTTTGTCTTTTTCTTTTTTAGAAAGTTCTAAAAATATAGATAACTTATCCACCAAGGTTTCTTTGCAAGAATCGGGCAACGAGGTCATGTCTGCATATAAATGAAATTTAGGTACATCTGTTACAAAAGCTAACTTAGGTTCTAAATGCCCTTCTTTGATAGTTGTGTTGGAATAAAAAGTTCCTCGCTTATAGGGTTCTATAATCGTAAGTTGATGCTGAGCTCTTGCTTTTTTTGACCATTTTTCTCCTTCTATGATTTGGATTCGATAAAATTGAATAAGGAGAATGCAGAAAAGAAAAGCTGTGCCAATAAAGATAAAAACCAGTCGTTTGCGACTCCCTGATTCAGGGATGTCGTGAGGACCTTTGTAGGACATGTATTATGGGGCTCCTGCTGCCAGCGTGTTATTATTTTTTGTTGAAAATTGATCTTTGTTTTCTTGGAGCACAAGAATGTCTTTGCCGAGGGGGTGTTTTAGGTGATTAAATCTTGTGTCAGACGATAATCTCATAAGATTTTCAGGGCTTTCTAGTTGTTGAATTTGATATTTTAATTGTGTGTTTTTTTCTCGGATTCCCTTAATCTCTTGTACAAGTTTAGGCGCATAGAGGCGAAGTTCTGTTAACTCATTCTGTTTTTCTAAATAAGAAAACCAACAGGCGCTAACAGCAATGAGGCAGGTGAAAATTTGTACGATAGTAGCTTTGCCTTTTTTCATAGGGATCCTCAATTTTTTTGTGCAAATCTTAGTTTGGCGCTTCTTGATCTTACATTAGAGCGAATCTCTTGCAAGGAGGGAACAAGCGGTTTTTTAGTTAATAAAGTTAAAATAGCAGGAAGTCTTTCATACCCTTCTTTGATCTGCTTAGAAGATTCTCTAAATACGTTTTTTACAACGCGATCTTCGAAGCTGTGAAAGCTAATAACTCCAATCATTCCTTTAGGACCTAAAAAAGAAATAGCTTTATCAAGAGTTTTTTCTAAAACTTCTATTTCTTTATTTACAAAGATTCTAAGCGCCTGGAAAACAAGAGTGGCTGGATGAAGCCGACCCCTTAATTTTGTTCGAAGGGCTGTAACGAGTAGGTCCGCTAGCTGCTTTGTTGTGGTAATCGGATTCTTTTTCCTTTCTTCAACAATGGCTTTAGCAGAAGCTTTCCATCTGGGCTCTTCTCCACAGTCTTGAAAAATTTGTCCTAGTTCTTTTTCAGAAGAATTCGCAATAACATCTTTTGCTGTAAGAGGGTTATCAGGATTCATCCTCATGTCTAAAGGACCATCTTTTAAAAAACTAAATCCTTTGTAGTCATTATCTAGCTGCATAGACGATACTCCCAAGTCAAAAAAAAACCGTCGACAGAATTCACGTGGTGTTTTTTTAAGATGGTATCAAAATCGACAAAGTTCGCATGAATAAGCTTAACCTTGTCTTTCCAAGGAGCTAACGTCTCTTTTGAGATAGCTAAGGCTTCTGGATCTTGGTCAAATCCAAAAAATAGTTCAATTTCGGGATGGTCTTCTAAAATTCTTTTTGCGTGTCCGCCTGCGCCAACTGTCCCGTCTACAAATACTTTGAGTGTTTGATTAGAAAACATGTGGGACATCTCATTTTCTAAGATGGCGATATGGGGTTTTTTATTCATCAGTTGCCTCTAGGGGTAGTTCATCATCCAAAAGAGCGAAGGCTTCTTCACACATTTTGGCAAGGTTCATTTCAGGATCTGTCCCATTTAAGAGACTTTTTAAGTGAGCATTGTATTTTTCTTTAGGCCAAATTTCAATTTTGTTGAGTACGCCCGCGATTACAAGTTCGTTTTTAATTCCTACAGCGTTTTTTAATACAGGGGGAAGAATGACTCTTCCGATTTTGTCGCAAGTTGTTTGGTGGAGGGTGGAGAAAAACAAAGTAAAAAACTTTTGGTATTTTGCTATGTGTTGTTTGGCTGTGAATTTTTCTACAATCTTTTCGATATCGCTTTGGCGGTAGATGGCAAGACATCCTCCAAGGCCTAGTGCGATACTAAATTCTAGAGCTCCTTCTTCAACAAGTCCAAGTCGCATGGATTGAGGCAAGACAAAACGATTTTTATCGTCGAGTTTAGCTTCTACAGAACCACTGAAAAAGAACTTGCGCATACATTTCCCACCGTTTCCCACAATTTAACATTGAAAGGTAAAGTAATCAATAGTTTTCGATAAAAACCCCCACAAAGTAAAGGAATTTATTTAATCTAAACTGTTGTGGTATAGTTATTTAATGTTAATATAAAAAAAGTGGGAATGAGTGGAAATGGGGTGATATAAAAGAAGGAAATAGCCATTTATATACGGCTATTTTCCAGAGAATGAGTGTTTTTATAGTAGACAAATCCACTTGCCACTCCAATAAGGGCAAAGCAAGTTAAGAGGAGGGGGCCTATATTGGGATTTTTTACAGCTACCATAAACATGGGGGTGCATCCTACTATACAGTATACAATGTTATAGCAAAAAGAGAGACCTGTGTATCTGACTTCTGTAGAGAATATAGAGGAGATAAGAGAAAAATAACTTACAGATAAAAAGGAGATAATAGTTTGATATATAGTAGTAAAGATAATCAGAGAGGTTAGGGTTCCTATTTGAAGTAAGGAAAATAAAGCAAAGCAGCTTACGGAAAATGTTAGGCAGGTCAGAAGATATATTTTCGCCTTTCCTATTCGGTCTGAGAGCCATCCGCAAAGAGGTAGTGTTAGGGAAGACCAAATCATACCCCAGGTGACAGCAAGGTAACCACTTTTGATGTCGTAGCCAAAGTGCATGTTTATATAAGTTGGAAACGATAAAAAGAAAATAACAAGGCTTGACATGATCCCTGTCATAGATATTCCGAGAACTAAAGATTTTTTGTGATGTCGCATTAGGGCGAGAATAGGATCTTTTAAAGAGGTTTGTTTGCGGGTTTTTTGCAGCTTTGTAAATTCGGGGGTTTCATTAAGGTGTTTACGAATAAAATAATTAGCTAGAGAAAAGACTCCCCCTAAAAGGAAGGGGATCCGCCAGCCCCAAGCGAGGATAGCGCTTCGATCAAGGGTTTGCGATAAAATATAAAGAATAAAGGAAGCTAAGGTAGCTCCTAGGCTTACGCTAGAGATGACAAACCCTGTATAAACACCCCATTTTTTTTTATCTGAGTGTTCATTAACTACTGTGATAGCGCCAGGTAGTTCTGCTCCAAAAGAAAGACCTTGGAGTAGACGTAAAATTAACAAGGCACATGGAGCGAAAATACCTGCTTGGGAGCAACTAGGTAGAAGACCTATACTAAATGTACTAGCAGCCATAAGAAGCATAACAGATAGAAAAGTTTTTTTTCGTCCATATGTGTCACCAATAACCCCAAATAACACCCCTCCTACAGGACGTGCTATATATCCAAGAGCAAAAATCCCAAAGGTTTTAGATAGATGAGAAGCTGTTTCTCCAGCAAAAAATAAGGTGCTTAAGGTGCTTGCCATTAATCCATAGATAACAAAGTCGTAATACTCTAAGCCAGCTCCTAAGCTTGCTAGGAAAGTTGCCTTATTTGCACTTTTTTGCATAAAAGAATCCTTTTTTTTAAGGCAGAATAGCTTACTTTCCGGGTTAACGTCAATAAAAAGCAATAAAGTCCAGAATATCAATAGGATAATACTTATTATTAAGATATGCATATTGTTTGTTATTAGTGTTTTATTTAATAATTTGATTAATATTTTGATTAAGTGTTATAATAATAACTTAATATCATAAATGTATGAGGTTGTTTATGTTTGCTATAAATTTTGGAGGACGGGCAGGGGGACAAGATTCGCTCCCTGGAGCTGTGTCAGACGCTGAGGGTAAATTAAAAAAGGCTCAAGATCTTGTAGGCGAATGGCAGCAACCCTCATTTAGGCAAAGTGTGAGAAGGAATGTGCCCTGTTTGTTAAGCAGAATGTTTTCTTTTAGAGTGGACACAATAGGGCCCCTCACAAAAGCTCTTGAAGCCGTAAGAGAAGCCATAAAGAGCCGGGACATTTTACAAAATTCTCCGGGTAGATCTCCTGAAGCAACTGTTTTTCTTCAAGATACTGCTATTGAATTTAATCGATTAACAGGCTTGGTAGCCAGGGATCTTGATATCAAGTTAAGTCCAGCAGAGCAGGGGAAGTGGACTGCTTTTCCTATTTGTCAATTTTTGCGAAGAACTCAAGAGAGTGTTACAAACAGAGCTACGGCTGATGAGCTAATAGACGAAGGAAAAAAGTGGACTTCCATACCAAGGCCTCCTGTAGTTCCTTTTTCTCTTGCAGAGCGAGCTAAAAATGCTATGTTGATGCGGGACGCTAAGTGGAGTGTATATGGTGAGATAGCTCGTAATATGACTTTTGCAGCTCTAGCAGTAGCAGGGGTAGTCGCAGCAGGAATCTATCTTAAGGATAAGCCTTTGCAATTAGAACTGCCAGCCCTTTGGTAATAAGTTTTAAGGAAAGATCAGACTCCTTTTGATACTTGTTCTGTGACAGCTGTTATAAAAGATAATACGGAATGGTGGGATTTTTCTTCTATCATTCCGTCGAATTTATAAAAGACACCATAAACTATCTAATAAATAATACAAATTTTCGTAAAATTGTGTTAGCGTAAAATAGAAATGTCCGGATCAGGCTTAATGCGATATCTAAACTTATAATAATATATACTACGAACTGATCCAGCAGGGGCCTCTACTCCATATACCTCTAAGAGTTTCTCTTGGGCAAGAGTAGGGCTCCAAAATCATGATAAAACTCTCTTACCAAGGCTAAGGCTGTCTTCGTGGTTCTGGACGGAAGTTTATGATTGCTGGGTTTACCTCGTTTTCCCAAAATGAGTCCCGCAGCCCCATATTTTTGATATTTTTCTAGCAATCTCCTAACTTGTCTATCACTAACTCCTAAAGAGTTAGAAGCTTGCTCTTAATTTATAGCTTTGTGAGCTAATTTCCCTATAACTTCTACCTTGCTTAACTCTTTGATACTCATAGAAATCATCCCGATCATAGTTTTTGCCTCCTTGGTAATAAGCATTTATTGCCAAGGAACCGACATTTATAACAAATTTTCGTGAAATTGTTTATTTTAATTCTTTGTTTGCTATAATTAATATTATATATATTACTTATTATGATAGGGTTATTTTGAATTCTCTTGAAAAAGCTGAATTGTTGCTTACCTCAACGAAAAGAACGGAAGAAGAAACTTTGGGGATTTTTATTGCTCTTAACGCTAATTTGGAAGCTCATAAGTTAGCCGACGAACAGGAAGAAAAAGGTCCAATGATGGTGCCTCGTAAAACATTTGTCGATGAAAAGCAAGATGCTTTAATCAAAGAGTCATTAGATGCTGTATATACAATCGGAAGGATGTTTACTGAAGCGGGAGAAACTTTGTCTCAAGCTTGTGAAGAGCTGCCTGAAGAAAAGAAAAATAAATACAAAGAAGAAATGATAAAGGGAATGGCAACGCTCTCTTCTTTGAATGAAAATCTAGGTATTTTGAAGCACAATCCGGATCTTCTTGCAGCGCATACGATGCAAGAAGTCTTATCTCTTTCTTTTGAGACTGTACAGTGGATCTATAAAGTGGGCTCGGATTACTTTGAAAAGGGAGATGATGGAAAAGCTCTTGGTATTTTTACCGTGCTTGTTTATTTAAATAGCTTATCTCCAGATGCTTGGTTAGCTCTTGGTCTTACACAGCAAAGAATGCAAAATCCTTCTGATGCGCATTTGTCTTTTTTCTTAGCCTCCCGTCTTGATCCTCAATCCGTTGCAAATAAATATAACTTAATTAAATCTTATCTAACCCTTCAGGTCCTGGATAAGGCACGTGAGGAACTTCTTGAATTAGAAAAATTGATCAATGAACAAATGCTTACTCATTTAAATCCCCTTGTGGATGATCTCAAGGCTACAATAGTAAAGGGAGGGTAGTTTATGAGTAGTTTTAATACAGTAGGGGGTGGCGGGAGTGTTAATCCAGTAGTTGTGGGATCTTTAGATTCTGTCAATAAATCCACTCTCAGCAAACTATCCGATGCCTTTGGATCTCTTACTCCCGTTAAGATGTATCGAGCTTATGTGGGGGAAAAAACTCTTCCCGAAAAATTAATACTTGATTGTATGGATTTTGGAAAAACAGTAGGAGCAGATGAAGCGGGTGCAAACTTTGCAAAGTTTTTAGGAGAACTACCCCTCGCGAAAGTTGAATCCTCAGCCAGTAAAGCGTGCCATTGTTATGTAGACCGAGCGAATGATGCTGTAAATACAAAATTAGAAGAAGTTAGGGATGTTTTTAAAAATCCTATATCCATAAATTTAGGTATGAAAGAGTATTTAATGGAAAAAGGGACCTCCGGTAAGGTACTGCTAACCGCGGGAAAAATTGCAGCTCTTCCCTTTAATGTAATTGTTAAAGCTGTGAAGGTTTCTATTGAATCCGTTGTTTTAGGGGTGGGG
>CANNLR010000018.1 GCA_947505635.1 Chlamydiota bacterium | reverse complement strand
TATGAAGTTCCTACAACAATAAAAGCTGTTATTTGTATTTCTACAAAGTATTTTAAATCAGGGGAGCGTCGATTTAGTGATGAGCCATGGACTTATACGTGCTGTCAAGAGCAAGTTCAAGATTATCCAGTTATTGTTGGTGGCTTCGCCGCTGCCGGCCTCAGAGTCTGCAGCCACGACTGTGTCTACTATGACAGTGGCGTTGGGGCCCTGAGGAGTTCTGTCCTTGACACTTGACTACTTAGGTTTTGACAGGGGGTCCTTGGATTTTTGTTCTTTTGATACTTGGCAGCTTGAAGGAGCTAAAACCTTGGAAGAACTCTCTCAAGATAATATCACATATGTCGAGTTTCGCTCTGGGCTCAAAGACTTAGGATTTGGGTTAGAAAAATATCTTCAAGCTGTTTTAAAAGGCATTGAGCAAGGAAGAAAAGCCTCTTCGCTACAAATAGGGCTTATTTTAAGTTTGCGTCGTAATAGCTCCGCATTTGTTGCAGAAGAAACTCTTCGTCTTGCGATAAAATATAGAGAGCAAGGAATTGTAGGTCTTGATCTATCTGGAGATTCTACCTTAGGAGAAGCAGAAAATGTCTTTCCTGTTTTTCTTAAAGCGAAGGAGCTAAACTTTCCAATCACTCTCCATATTGGAGAATCTCCCAAGGAAAAAGCTGAACAGCAGATGCTCGAATTATCACTTCTTCAGCCAGATCGTATTGGTCATGGAGTGCATCTTTGCGATAAAGCGAGAGAGTGGATTGAAGATAAGAAGATTCCTGTTGAGTTATGTCTTACCAGTGCCATGCAAGCAGGGATGATTCATGATTAAAAAGAACATCCCGCTTTACAGTTATTAATAGATGGCCACCCAGTCGCTATATGCACAGATGATCCTCTTATATTTAATACAAACTTATCTATAGAATATGCACGTATTGCTTCGATAACAGGGCTTTCTACTGAAGAGCTCTATACAACACAAAAAAAAATGGTAAAACATAGATTTCCAAAATGGATCCCACTCTTTACTCATGATTTTTGATAGAGTTCGTTTTGTATTTCTTGTAGAGCGTGAAAAGCGCTTTTATTCCCAAAGAAAAAAGAATCTAAAATCTGTTTTTCTAAGATAGCCATTTCTGGGTGAAAATGATGATAGGCGGCTCTATGAGTAAGATTTTTTATAAAGTCTTCGACAGAGTAATACTCTTGTAGAAAGGGATATAGTTCTATGAATCCCGATAGAGTGTTTGGGTTTTTAGCTAGGGTTCCTAGCGTATGGGGATCGGGTTCTTTTTTTAGAAATTCTTGGAGATATAAAGATGTCTCATGAGTAGAAGATAGCTTGTGATTGGCAATGGAGACAAGGCCTTCTAGTAAAGGTTTCTTATGAGGGGGAAAATCAAAAAAAGGAAGTTTATTGGCTGAGAGGGTTTCTGATAAAGAGCCATCGCCTCGACAGCCTACTAAGCAGTCTGATTGTAATAAGAGGCTTTGGTAATCCTCTCTTAAAAGTTTTTTCGTTTGGATAAGAGTAAGGATTTTTCCTGTTCTTTGGAGAGGGATGCAAGAATGGTGCCCTTCATAATAGATCTTTACCTTTTGAATTCCTTTACTTTGAAGAAAGGAAGTGAAAGAGGGAAGAGCGGCAATGAGAGGCTCTACAGGGAAAAGACAGAGAGTAATGTCAGAGGGGTCTTCTTGCATTCTTATTAAAAAAGTTTGAGCAAGAAGAAGGCATTTATCTGGATTTCTTATATACCCTAAACAAACTTTACTAGAAGAAGCTTCTTGAAGGGCTTTTTGTAAGAATTTATCTTGTAAAGGAGTTGTAAGAGGAGAGATCTTAGGGAAGAAAAGACCTTTTTCCCAAGATCTCAGTCCTAAAGCTCTAGACCCACTGGTAGGAGAAAATCTAGGGGTATCACCCCACCCCCCTTCCCCTATGAGTTCATAAGAAGGTTTATGCTTTCCCTTTTGTAAAATGGGATCTAGGATGTTTTTTGTATGAGGAAAGTAAGTAGGTATTTGTAAGATAACATGAGCTTTTCTAAGCAAGTCTAGGGCTTTTTTAGGAATTTTTACAGGAGGAATATTATCCCAAGTTCCATTCAGGTCTTCTTGATAAGGGATTAAAAAATGAGGGGAGTTTAAAAGGGGGGAGGTCAAGGGCATTTGATTAGGATGCAAGGAAATAAGGGAGACATTCATTCCATTAGAAAGAAGAGCCTTTGCTGTTTCTATTTGGGCTGAGAAGTCTCCAAGACCATCTCCAATGACCCAGGTAAAAAGGGTTACATTTGGAGTGTATTTTAGGGGGAAGGATTTATATAGATGACAAAGAGCTTTTTCTAAGTAGATTCTTTTTAAAGAAGGCAAATGAGCAAAAGATTCTTTTTGGGGAATAGGCTCTATATAAGGAGGAAAACAAGAGGAGGGGATATTTAGGCATTTAGCTTCATTAGCAGATAGGAGAGAAGATAAGATCTCTTCCATAAGGTTAGAAGGTAAGAGTTGTTTGTCTAAGTTGCTTATGCAAGTATTCGGCTCTTGTATGAGCTAACTCTTTTTTATCTAAACAGACTTCTTTATGAGTTTGTTCTAAATGGGCTTTCCTGCAGCGGAAGAAGAGCTCATTAATCTCTTGATCTAACATTCCCTTAACCCAGCCGAGATCGATTCCTAGTTTTATTTTACTAATAGCATCCAAAGCCTCTTTTGTTTCAAGTTGATAAGAGTGCATCAGCAGGCCATAGGCTCTGCTGATGGCATCTTTGATTTCTGCAGAAGCTTTTTCTTGGTATTTAATGCGCTGAGCTCTCTCGGATAGAATTAATTTTGTCGCAGTTATATGAAGATCTCTTAAAATTGTTTGCTCTGTAAGTCCTAATGTGTAGTTATTTTTTAAGATTAAAAAATCTCCCAATAGCTCTTCCATATTTCCTAACATTCCAGCTATGGATACGCTAGGTTCTGTATGCGTTAGGAGTAGCTGGGTAAGTTGCCCTGAAGCTATAAGGCAAGGTAGGTGTAGGTAGCAAGAGACAAGGAGGCCCGTTCCGCTCCATTTAGGATCAGTTGTAAGGTATCCAAAGCGAGAAGAAAAAGCAAAGTCAACTTGTTCTCCTATGGCCATCTCTATTGTGTTTAGCGCGCTCCAAGACTTTTCCCAGTCTCCTTTGCAGTCGATCCATTGCAGTATGAGATGGTCTTCTGCATTAATAAGCCCTAAGAAATGACCCGAAGGGTCTACTATAAAAGCTTGTCCTTTAGAGATGTTTTGCCATCCTTCTGAACTGAGGAAGTGTTCTGAAAGAAACTCTTTTTCTTGAGGGGTAAGAAGTTCAGCGGGTAGGTAACTAAAGGTTTTCATGTCAGGAATTTTTTCACATACTTCTTTTAGTTTAAGAAGCAATTGAGAAGAGGTAGTTTCGTTGAGTTTAAGCGGAAATGGGTATTGCATAATGTTGCGGTGAAGAAAAAAAGAGGTGGCAGGCCAGATGGTATTAGCATTATGATTCCAAGGGATGCTGGTGAGGATGCTGTTAGGTAAGTGATTTTGTTCTTCCATTATTTTTTTTCCATAAGTTCTTTGATTTGATCTCTTAACCAAGCAGCTTGTTCGTAGTTTTCTTTTTTCAAAGCATCATTTAGGGCTTCATTTAAGGATGTTAGCCTGGTGGAAGAGGGGATTGTAATGGAAGTCCCAGGGGATTTCCCTAGATGTAAGGGAATGGACTTCTTACTTAAAAGTTCTCTTTTTAGTCTGGAGGGTAATTTGTCTTGCTCAATAAGTTCTTTGATTAAAATATCTTCGAATACAGAGTAACAATTGCTACATCCTAAAGGAAATCCTGTTTTGATCGATTCCAAAGTTGTCATACAATTAGCGCAGCAAAGAGAGGTGTCATCTTCTGAGCCTTTAGATAAAGACTCTTTAGGTTGACCGTGTAGTTTTTGTTCTAAGATCGGACAGTCATGACACATTTCAGAGCAGAGGATAGCATCTCCAATGACTTCTTTATAAATAACTTTAATATGTTTCTTACAGTGACTACATTCTACAGGCCTTTCTGCCATTTTCCCTCAAAAAAATATTTTTGTTCAGTAAAGCGGATTCTAGGGAATGAAAGGTATTTCTGTAAAGGCTAGAGGATGGGTTTATCAAATCGGTCTAGTTATTCAGTTTAATACCAAATAGGTGTTTTAGAGGATTGACCAGGAACTTCTTTTACATATTTGGGAAGGCTATAGCCTGAAAGTTTTTTTGAAAGTTGTCGCATAAGGTCTTTGCCTTGATCTTCTGATGTGGCAAAGTGAGTTGTTCCTGTAACGGGATCTAAGTGGTGTAGATAATAAGGAATAATGCCATGGTCTGAAAGGAGTGAAAATAACTCTTCTAAAACAGGAACTGAGTCATTGACCCCTTGCAAAAGAACCGTTTGATTGAGAAGGGGAATACCTAATCTTGCCACTTTTTTTAAAGCGGAGAAGATGTCAGCATCGAGTTCTTTAGGGTGATTTGTGTGGATGGTGAAGAAAAATTGTTTAGGGATTTTTTCTAAGATAGATAAAAATTCCTCATCGATCCTTTCTGGGATGCCAATTGGGAATCTTGTATGAAAGCGTACTCGTTTGATATGAGTAAGAGGGATTAAAGAGGTGAGTAAATTTTTTAAGTCCTCATTACTTAAGGATAAGGGATCTCCTCCACTTAAAATGAGCTCGGATATGGAGGTGTCGTTTTCTAGAGTTTTTAACTCTTCTTCAAAATCTTTTCGTTTTGTTTCGTAAGAAAAGTTTTTTCTAAAGCAATACCGACAATGCATGGCACATGCACTGGAGGTTACTAAAAGGGCTCGTCCCTGATATTTATGAATGAGTTTAGACTCTTTTCTGAAAGAAGCGTCTTGTACGGGATCTAACACGAAATTTTCATTTAGGATCAATTCTTTTTTAAGAGGAACAAATTGTTTTAAGATAGGATCTTCTAGGGTGTTTTTTGCTATTTTTTCTGCAAGTCTATAGGGGAGATTTAAAGGGAAAGAGCTTTTTTGCAATAACTCGTCTTTATAAGGATCTTGTAATTGTAAAAAAAGAGCAAGTTTCTCCCAAGAGTGAAAATTTTGTAATTGGATGCGGCGCCAGTCAGGAGGTGTTGTCATAGGAATAATTTTTTAATCAGGTTCTACAATTTCAGGTAAAAAGCCACCTACTTGCATATTCCACATATGGGCATAGTGTCCTTTTTTATCTAAGAGTTCTTTATGAGAACCCTCTTCTATTATTTTCCCATGGCTGAAGACTAAAATGCGGTCCATTTTAACAAGGGTAGATAAGCGATGAGCAACAACTAGGGTGGTTCGGCTTTCAGAAAGTTTGGCTAAGCTGTCTTGAATGTAACTTTCTGTAACAGAATCTAAGGCAGAAGTAGCTTCATCAAAAATTAAAATAGGAGCTTTAGAAAGGACGGCCCTTGCAATCGCAATTCGTTGGCGCTCTCCTCCTGATAACTTCGTCCCTTTATCTCCTACAAGAGAGTCGTACCCTTCAGAACATTTTTTAATAAAAGCATCGGAGTGAGAAAGTTGTGCGGCCTCTTCGATTTCTTCTTGAGAAGCATCAACACGACTATAGCTAATGTTTTCTTTCAATGAGCGATGAAATAGAAGGGTGTCTTGAGGAATAAGAGCTATTTGACTACGTAAAGAGTCTCTTGTAACATGTTGAATGTCTTGCCCATCAATGAGGATTCGACCTTTATCTAAAGGATAGAACCGTAAAATAAGATTCACAAAAGTAGACTTACCAGCCCCAGAGCTACCAACAAGGCCGACTTTTTCTCCCCCCTTAATATGGACATCTTTATTTTCAAAAAGAGTTCCCTTCCCGTATTGGAAAGAGACATTTTCAAAAATAATTTCTCCTCTTTCTATAATAAGGTCTTTGGCTCCAGGAAGATCTAATACATCTTGAGGGTCACACATAACAGAGTAAGCTTGACTTGCAAGGCCTATAGCTTGAAAAAAAGGAGGAGTGGTTTCGCTTAAAAACCAAAGAGATAGCATTACATTCCATGTGGTGTTGAATATTTGAATTGCTTCTCCGGTAGTGATTTCTCCCCAGACCCAGTAGAGGATGATGAAGGCACTTATAGTTAAAGAAGCAAATAGACAAATAGTAGATAAAAATAAGAACATGTAGGCGACGTATTTTTTTGCCTGATGGTTTTTTGTTTGCTCTTCTTTTTGGCTTATCAGAATTCTTTGTTTTTCAAAGGTAAATCGAGAGAAGAGATTGACAGCAAAATTATTACTTAAACTGTCTACAATTTTCCCAGCAAGAGAGCTTCTGGCTTCTCCATGAAGATCAGAATAATGGGCACATTTTGGAGTAAAAAAAAGGCAGATACTGAAATGGATAAGAACATAGGTAATTAAAATTGAAGCAAAAAGAGTATGAATTTGAAAAAAAAGAATGATCGATACGAAGCAAGTGACGCAAACTGGGATAAAAATAATTAGACTTTCTAAGATAATGGTTACTTGAGCGGCCATGTCATTGATTTTGTTGGCCAAATTTCCGGCAAAATGTGTAGTAAAATATTTTGGAGAGTGGTGTTGTACATGGTCAAACATCGCTGTGCGAATATCAGCTTCTATCTTAGGAAAGGCCGCTGCTTGTAAAAATCCTCGAGAGCGAAACCCTGTTTCTACAACAACCCATAGTAGTGCAATATAGAGGAATAGGTGCTGCAAAATGGGCCAAGCAGCCATTCTGTCGACATCATATTGAGTAAAAATATCTATAATAGAACGAAGTAGATAGGGCCATACTGTAGCATCTAGTGACCATGCAAGAGATAGAATAAATATAGAAAAAAATCGAAAACGTTGCATTTTTATAAATGTAAAAATAAAAGAAATGACGGGGATTAGGTTTAAGAAGCGAATATTTTTCATTTGTTTTTACAATGATTTTTTACAGGATGGATTGATTATACCAAATAACTCTAAGAGAACTCAATCGAATTTTTAGATTTTTTTTTGCATTGCAATTGCAAAAAATTAATGCTATCGCATTAAATGGGGTATAGATCAATTTTTTTAACCTAAGGGGATTTATGAAAAAAATATCTGTTTTAGCTGCAGCAATGCTCGGCTTTTGTGGTTCTTTAGTATGTGGTTATGCAGATGTTCCTGCAACTGCTCAAGATTGTAATTTTTCTGCTGATGAGCAAAATTTCGCTGCCCAATTATCAAGTGATAATGAAGCTGCTTTTTGCAATATGACAACAGATCAAAGAGCTAGTTGTATGAAAATGGCGCAAACTACAGATGCTTACGGCAATAAAATGACAGGCGATCAAGCTGTTCAATCAATGGCTGTTCCAAGCAGCTGCTCTGGAAAATAGTGTTAATTAGATTTTCGTCCGAGTTTTTCTCGGACGATTTTTTTTAAGGAGGTTTTTTGAAAAAAGTAATAGCTTGTCTTTTTATCTTACAAACATTAAGTACTTTTGCAGATCAGACAACTCCTTTTTCTTTGACAGTAGAAGAAATGGTCTTTGCCTCTAAATTATCTGATGAGAATAGGCGTCAATTTTGTTATAAACTCTCTCCTGCAGAAAGACTTGTTTGTTTAGGAGAAGCACAAAAAAAAGATGACGTTGGTTGTTGTGATGAGATCGTAGAAGGACTAGTCAAGCAAGATTCCTTAAAGGAACCCATCCTTCGATAAAATACAAAAATAAAGACAACTGGTGATGAAACGACAAAAAATGTTTGTTTCAATTACATGGGTGATTTGATAAAGGATTCCATAAACACATCCTGCTAGGAAAATCAATCCAAGAAGAAAAAGATCAGAGATCCATACAAGATGAAATAAAGAAAAGATAGAAGCCGATATAACAATAGTTGTTATATGTGCGGCTAAGCCTTTTCCTATCCACTGGAAAACTTCTTTTTGCAAGAATCCTCGTAGAAGGGCCTCTTCGGGAATAATCGTACAAAGAAGATAAAGAGGAGCCCATGTAATAAAAGAAAGGGATGTTTTAAAAAAAGTAAAAGAGAAGCTAGGGGGATATAAGCGGCAGGCAACAGCAATGAGTAGAACGGCCCCAAGAGCTGACATCCAAAAATATTTTACAAAAAAGTGTTGCCAATCTTTTTTTGTAGCTAGAGGAGGGATAAGCCATCCTATAATGGGCAGAGCTATAAGGAATTTCCCATAGTTTATCTGAGCATAAGACATTTTAAAGCAGCTTGGAAATCCAGGAACAAGGCAAGAGAAAAGAGCTCCAGAAAGAAGTAAAGCCGTTCCTACAAATACAAATCGGGTAAGTCCTTTCACATTCCATTGCAATACATAAAAAAGAATCACTACAATGGCTAAGGGAATAAAGGCTTTTGGCGTTAGTTGCCCAGACTTTTGAGCAAAAATAAGGGAAAGAGCGGATAAAAATCCCCAAATCCAAGGTGTTTTTTTGACCCAAAGGGAAAGAAGAGCTATAGTAAGAAAGATAAGAGCAGTATAGAACATAAAGTTTCTTTTGTATCTATTTACATTGTGACCAGGTAATCCTTTTTAAGAAAAGAAAAAAATGATTCGAAAAAAAGAAAAAAATTTAGAGTGGTTGGAGTTTGAGTTGCTACAAGAAAAGAGGCTAAAGCACGCGACATTTTTACGGCAAGGAGGTTTTAGTGAAGGGTCTTTTGCTGGCTTAAATCTAGGGGCCTCTGTTGGGGATGATATAGACCTTGTAAGGAAAAATAGACAAAAGGTTATGGATGTATTTTCTTGGGATTCTTTGACTTTAGGATGCCAAGTACATGGAATTGCTATTGAACAAGTTGGAAAAACATTTGTTTGTACAAAAGATTGCGATGGATTGATTACAGAAGAAAAAGGGAAAGTATTAACAATTTTACATGCTGATTGTCAGGCTGCTATTTTTTATGACCCCATACAGCATAGAGTAGCTAACATCCATTGTGGGTGGAAGGGTAACGTACAAAATATTTATGAGAAGACTGTAGATAGATTTAAACATCTAGGATCTAAGCCTTCAGATCTTTTGGTCTGCATTTCTCCTAGCCTAGGACCAAATAAAGCACAATTCATCCATTTTGCAACAGAGTTCCCTGAACATTTCCATGACTTTTTGCAAGAGGGGTGCTTATTTAACCTTTGGGACATTAGTCGTATGCAACTTGAATCGGCAGGGATTTTATCGGCTCATATAGAATTTGCGAATATTTGTACCCATGAAAATGCCGAAGATTTTTTTTCGTATCGCAGAGATAAAACAACAGGACGTCACGCTACAGTTGTGGAGCTGTTATGAATACAGAACCTTTTTCAAGGAATATTGAGGGTAAGGAGCGTTCTAAAATCAATAGTTTTGGCAAGGTATTCACTTTTTTATTAATTTAATTACTATGATAATTTGTTAGTCTCCTTCGTAGATTTTCAATCCAGGATGTTTTTTTGCATAAGGAGGGCGTAGTTTGATTTGATATCCACATCCTTTTAAGATTTTTGGATAGGCAAAGTAGTTAATAAGAGGCCAGCTACGGCATATTTTGGGCCGAAAGGAATAGTTGGAACAACTGCCATCTTTTCGTAAATGACGACATCCATATACATGGATTTTTTTCCCTTCGACTTCATACTCTAGTCCTTCTCTTTTATAAAATCCGTGGACTTCAGTATTCCAAAAAAGAAAGAGTTTTTTTATGATGCCTTGCAGTTCAGGAAAGATGATGTAGTGACAACAGTTACCCCTTCTTTTGCATTGACCTGTTTGTATAAAAGGAGGGCGGATAAAAAATTTTGCGATTTTTTCTGTTCGCAATTCGAGATGTAATAAGGGAAGATAAAGAATGCGGATAATCCATCTTCCCCAGGAAGGAAGTCGTTGTTTTGGGATGCCACCTAGCGGAATTTCTGGTGGGGAGGTAGCATTTTCGGCTTTGGATAAGAGTTCTTCTAAATTCATGAATTGCTTTTTTTTGTTAGATTTTCTATTCTAGCCGCATAGCGGTTTTTTTGCAAAATTTTTATATGGCTTTATATGAACTCTTCAAAATTTAAAATTAGTACGATCTCACTGTTTTTCATTATTTTTATTGTAATAGGGGGCTTGAGTGCTATCTTCTTTAGAGAAATGGAGTATGTCACAAAGCTTGGAAAAACAATAGCAAGAAGACAGAAAAGTGAGGCTCTTGTCATGGATCAAGTGAATTCGGCTTTGGCAGAGTTCATGAAAACGGTTGGAAAGGGATTAATTCTATACCCCTCACAGTTAAATAACGTCATATGCGCAGAGCAATTAGGGGTTGTGAAAGAAGTAAAAAAAATTAATATGCCCTCTGTTTTAGCTCCTTATAATGCTTCTATTATAGAAAAAGAAGGGGGTGGATATTATCTTTTTTTTCGACATGATGAATCTAGAAATGCTTGGAAGATGCCTTCTTTTTATTCTTATATTGGATATGCAGAATTAAGCCCTGATTTTTCTGTATTAAATGTAACGAACAAGGTGGATACAGGAAGTCGTTTTTCTGAAGATCCAAGAATTGTAAAAGTAGGAAAATCGTTATATTTATCTTGGAATGATGCGATTGATGAAGATAACTATGCTAGATCGATACATGTGGGGGAGTGGAATCCTAAAACATCTAAGTTAGAGTATATCACAAATTTACAGCAATATATTGCCCCTGTTGAAAAAAATTGGGTTCCTTTTGAAAGAAAAGAGAAGGAGGATTATTCTCTTGGTTTTGTCTATGGCATTTATCCTCATAAAATTATCGGTTTTGCAAATCCAGAGCGCAATGAAGTGATACATCCTCAGTATGAAGGGTATAACGCTTTACATGACTTACATTGGGTTAAGCAATGGGGGATCATTCGAGGAGGAACGCCAGCTCGTCTTGTAGGCAAAGAATATATTTCTTTTTTCCATAGTTCTTTCAAAGAAGGGGGAAAAATATGGTATGTAATGGGAGCGTACACGTTTGAAGCTAAAGCCCCTTATAAAATTACATCAGTTACACCATGTCCTCTTTTATTCCCAGGCATTTACACTTCCGAAATATTAAATACAGCAGACGCAACTAAACATTGTATTTTCCCTGCAGGGCTTGCTATAGAAGAGAAGCAAGGGGACATATTACTTCATGTTTCTTGTGGAGAAAATGATTCAGCTATTAAAATTGTCACAATAGATTATAAGAAGCTAAGAGAGATGATGGTTTCTGTTAAGTAGCCTTAGGGGGAAAAATGAAAAAATATCGATATGTTTGCTTGATGACAGTGTGTGTAGTTTTTTTTAACCTTGGTCTTTATGCAAATAGTAGTAGCCCTCAAGACCCTTATTTTTTAGATAAACTGAAGCAAGAGACGCCATCTGAAGCACAGGTAGGGGCTGTTGCTATTGCAAATTTGAATTTAAATAGGCAAGGGAATGTAATTGTTGTTTATCCTAAAGAAAAAGTATTTGCTATGGTGAATATTGCTTGTGATGCAAATGATATTGATCCTTATACTCTGCATCAAATTGTAGTTGGATATGAAGGGGGGGAAGCTCAAAAATGTATTTTAAATGAGTTTAAATATCGATTAGGGTCTAGTATCACTTCATTTTTTTTAGAAGCTCCGGAAACTCCAGGAGTGTATAACATTCAATTTCAATTAGAACAGGCTCGTTCTCCGTTAGAAGCTATGCAATGTTGGGGAGAAGAAGCTGCGGTACAGATGATTATTGGGAAAATAATTGTTTTGGAGCAATAGTAGCTCCATGATACAATTATAGTTAATCTATATGTGAGATGATATGTTAATTTTTATTCATAAGTTTGTTTCTTGGTTCTTTTGTTTGATATTTCCTTTGTACTCTTGGGCCTCGCTTCCTGAATATAAAACAGATGTTGTTGTTTTAGGAGGAGGAATAGGGGGGCTTACAGCCGCTATCTATTTGGCCAGGGGAGGCATTCCTCCTTTAGTTATTGAGGGGAAAGTTCCAGGTGGCGCTATTATACAATCTAAAAAAGTTCAGAATTGGCCAGGGGATATAGAGATTAGCGGCTTTGATCTTATAGAAAAGATTCGAATGCAGGCAGAAAAAAATGGGGCCATTTTATCTCACGAAGAGATGGTGAGTATCGACTTATCCTCCCGTCCTTTTTCTATTATTGTACAAGACGTATACGATTCTACTAAACAACGAAAAATTATAGCTGATGCGTGTATTATCGCTATGGGGACAAAGACCCAATTATTGGGCGCTATAGGGGAAAAGAAATATGAATCGCAAGGTGTATATACTTGCGCTGTTTGTGATGGCCCTTTGTACAGAGATAAAATTGTTTCTGTTGTCGGAGGAGGCGATGCTTCTGTATTAGAAGCAGACTATCTTTCTGGGATAGCAAAAAAAGTGTATGTGCTGGTGCGTGGGAGTCAATTAAAGGGAATAGAGGCAACACGTAAAGAAAATTTATTCAAAAAAGAGAATGTAGAAATTCTTTACAACACTGAAATTGTCGAAATTAAAGGATCAGACAGCGCGGTAGAGAAAATTGTTATTCAAAATAAAGCAATGGATCAAAGAGAACTGGACGTAGATGCTGTTTTTTTAGCAATAGGGGCTATTCCTAATACACAACTTCTCGAGGGGCAGATAGAGTTAGATGATAAGGGATATATTATACATAAAAATAATTTAGAGACGTCTGTTTCTGGAGTATTTGCTGTAGGCGATGTTACAGACCCTGTATTCAAACAAGCAATTTCTGCTGGAGGAGAAGGGGCTAAGGCTGCAATTCAAGCGCAAAGTTATCTTTCGAGTCACAAAAAAAGACCTACTCCAAAGTTTGTTGAACAACGGCCGCAATACCCGGTTGGGCAGGTGATTGAAATAAACAGTTTAAATCAATTACAAGAGATTTTCAAATCGAGCCAAATTCCAATCATCGTAGACTTTTATGCAACTTGGTGTTCTCCTTGCCGTTATTTAAGTCCCTTTATAGATACGTGGGCTAAAGAATTACAAGATAAGGTCCTCGTTTGTAAGGTGAACATTGATACAGCAAGGGACGTTGCTGGATTATATAATATTCGATCGATGCCGACAGTTGTGCATATGGATGCTCAAGGACGTGAAATAACAAGAAAAGTTGGCCCTCAAGAAATTATTAAGCATGTGAATAGCTTAAAGTAAATATGACGCCAATTGCCGGGATTCTAAAAAACATACATGAAACGACGCAATTTTGCATGAAATTTTGCGCTTCAGATCGTCAAGAAGAACTTGCAAAATTTCAACATCTTGAACTTGAAGCAAAAATCTTTAAAGAGATTGCGGATAAAAATCGATTTTTATTAGCATCAGAGGCGACCTCTCCTTTAACAAAGCAACACCTAGTCGATCTGTTGACATTTAGTAAGGTGTTTCAGGTCGTCGATCCTAAAGATGGGCCGAGAAATATTTTAAAATCCGAGACAAGCAGGCTGACAAGAGAGTATCTTAAACTGCATAATCCTAAATACAATCCAAAGATAGAAGAAGAAGTCCCCTTTAGATTGAATTTGCCGGCAATGTGTTCTCATTTTATAGAGACTACGTATGTCTATTGTCCATGTTGTATTGATCTGGAGGTCACTGAATCCGTAATTAAAATAGCAGAGAGGAATATGTTTTTTATGCATAAAACCCAAGGCTTTTGTGGTTTTTGTAAGACAAAGTCACATTCTTGATTAAAAATAGATATTAAGCGCAGTGACAGAGCTTCTAAAGTAGCTGCTATTTCTTCCTGTCAGAGTAATCCAAGCCCCTGTGATGATTCCCACATTTATATTCCAGTTATACTCTATAGCAGGAGCTAAGCTTATTTGTTCTGAAGAAGGCTTTTCTACGACAGATAAGATTCCAGGATGTCCTGAAAATCGTATTTTATTGGTATGGGTGTAGTAAAGATCTGTTGCAAGAGTCCAATTTTGAGTTAGGGTATATTCTACAGCCATATCACAAGAAAATGTGTTGCCAGGATAAACTGTTCCCTTTGTGTCTAAAGATCCTCCATAGACACTCAATCCTTTTATTGAAGTAGCATTAGGGATAATGTAGCTGAAGGCAAGTCTCATGCTGAGGAATCGATTGTTAGATAAAGAGAGGAGTTTTGAGAAGTTAAGATCCATTTCGGGATCCCAAGAGCCAGAGCCAACTCCATCAGTTCCTAGTTTGCTGGGATTTAAATGTTGGTATTTTCCAAAAGGGCAAGACATTTTTAACGTAAATTTCGCAGAGGGGCGCCAATGGTTAGGGAGATCGTGAGCTATCTGAAAATCAACAGATAGGGGAAGATCTCCTATTTGAGTGGAGCGCACGCCTTGCGTAAATTGATAAGACATTTGAGGCACTATTTGAAAATCCATGAACGAATTGATTCCAATTTGGATAAAAGTCTGAGAAAGTAAAGAATATACATTAGGTTGAGAGACTTTTTTCCAATGGTTATCATAAGAGGCGGTAAAGGCCATGAAATACACATAGGGCTCGACATTGACGTGTCCAGGAGGGATTGTGTTGGCCGAGGGGGCTAATAAAGGTCCTGTAAACCAGGGAACAACTTTAGTTGGTTGTTCTTTTTCGAGTAAGTGATTGGAAAAAGAATCGCAGATGGCTGCAGGAGAGTAATAAATGTTTATAAATAAGAAATATAACAACAGTCGGTAAGTCTTTCTTTTTAAAGATTTTTTTTGCATTGCATCCTAATATTATCCGTATTTAGGGGTGTTTGTATCCTTTTTTGGATTATATAACAAGTTTTTTGAGAGTGGTTCTAATAGCTGGGCTGTGTTAGTATTAAGACGATTTATCTAAAGGTTTGTTCTATGATTGGAAATAAAAAAATCGTTTGTGTAATTCCCGCAAGACTACATTCCACTCGATTTCCTAAAAAAATTCTATCTCATTTATCTGGAAAACCCTTAGTACGTTGGGCTTGGGAAGGGGCTCTTTGTATTCCTTTTTTTGATGAAGTGGTAATTGCTATTGATGCGGAAGAAACGGCAAGGGTAGTAGATAGTTTTGGTGGAAAGTGGATTATGACTTCAGAAAGTTGCTCCCGGGGAACAGAAAGATTGGTGGAAATACAAGGGAAAGGCCTTGTGAAGGGAGATATATGGGTTAATTGGCAAGCGGACGAGCCATTTTTATCCATTCAAGTTATAAAAGATCTTTTACAGTCTTGTTCTTTTTCAGAAGCTGAGATATGGACATTAAAGATAAAAATGAGAGAAGAAGATAGAATTCAAGATCCAAATATATGTAAGGTTGTGTGCGATATAAATGATCATGCTCTTTATTTTTCAAGAAGCCCTATTCCTTATAGGCAAGAGAAAACAAATGTCCCTACTTTCAGGCATATTGGTCTTTATGCCTATTCTAATGCAGCATTAAAAAAAATTAGCACTATGCCATCTTGTAAAATAGAAGAGGCCGAATCTTTAGAGCAACTTCGCTTTCTATACCAGGGCCTTAAGATGCAAGTCCATGAAACAGAAGAGCTTTCGTTGGGGATAGACCTCCCTGAACATTTAAGCGCGGCAGAGGAATATCTTAAAAAACAAAAGCTGTTAGGTCTTTTAATTGAGAATATTCCCTTTAATAAGGTATAATTTTTTATGATTATTCATCCCTTACAATAGTTGATGTATGTTAACAGAAGAAGCTTTGACAAAGTCAGACTATAAGTATGGCTTTTCAACAGAAATTGCCATGGAAAGTATTCCTAATGGGCTTACTGAAGATACTATTCGAACGATTTCTCAAAAAAAGAATGAACCTCAGTTCTTGTTGGAATTCCGCCTGAAAGCCTATCAAAAATGGCTTACCATGGAGCATCCCAATTGGGCTAATTTGAATATTCCCCCTATAGACTTTCAAGATATTTGTTATTATTCAGCTCCTAGGACAAAGCAGAAATTAGAGAATCTAGATCAAGTAGATCCTGAACTTCTACGCACATTTGAAAGATTAGGGGTGCCATTAGATGAGCAAAAACGATTGACAAATGTGGCTATTGATGTTGTTTTTGATTCTGTTTCTTTAGGAACAACTTTTCAAAAGACCTTACAAGAAGCTGGCGTTGTTCTTTGTTCTATTTCAGAAGCTGTAGAGAAATACCCTGATCTTTTAGAAAAGTACCTAGGGACGGTTGTTCCGATTGGAGATAATTTCTTTTCCGCTTTAAATTCTGCTGTATTTTCTGATGGTTCTTTTGTCTATATTCCTAAAGGAATTCGATCTCCTATCGAATTATCGACTTATTTTCGTATTAATGATAAGAAGACAGGACAATTTGAAAGAACTTTAATCATTGCAGAAGAAGATTCTTATGTGAGTTATTTGGAAGGGTGTACGGCTCCAGCTTATGACAACAACCAATTACATGCTGCTGTTGTGGAACTCATCGCTTTAGATCGGGCAGAGATTAAATATTCAACCGTACAAAATTGGTATGCAGGAGATGAGAAGACGGGACGGGGGGGGATTTTTAACTTCGTTACCAAAAGAGGTCATTGTCAAGGAGTTTGTTCTAA
Source organism: Chlamydiota bacterium (assembly GCA_947505635.1). GTDB lineage: Bacteria > Chlamydiota > Chlamydiia > Chlamydiales > Rhabdochlamydiaceae > CAIJXB01. Next base: position 1,737 of record CANNLR010000018.1, on the reverse strand, counting down.
AATTTCATGGACTCAAGTAGAAGCAGGATCTGCCATTACTTGGAAATACCCAAGCTGTATTTTACAAGGAGATGGGTCTATTGGTGAGTTTTATTCTGTTGCTTTGACAAATGGACACATGCAGGCTGATACAGGGACTAAGATGATTCACCTTGGGAAAAACACAAGATCTACAATCTTGTCTAAGGGAATTTCTGCTGGAGTATCTCATAATACTTATAGAGGGCTTGTGAAGATAACCCCTAAAGCATCAAATAGTCGAAATTATACGCAGTGTGATTCAATGTTAGTTGGAGATACTTGTTCAGCTAATACGTTCCCCTATATAGAGGTAGCGAATGCTTCAAGTTGTGTAGAACATGAAGCTTCTACATCAAAAATGAGTGAAGATCAGTTATTTTATTTACAGGCGAGGGGAATTTCTAAAGAAGATGCCATTCATATGATTATTAGTGGATTTTGTAAAGAAGTAATTCGAGAACTTCCCTTAGAATTTGCTGTAGAAGCGCAAAAGCTTTTAGCTTTAAAGTTAGAAAATTCCGTTGGATAATGTAAGGAGAAATAAAAAATGTTAGAAATTAAAGATCTTGTTGTTTCTAAAGAAGGTAAAAGTATTTTACAAGGACTTAATTTAACGGTTCTCCCAGGACAAATTCATGTGATTATGGGTCCAAATGGAGCTGGTAAATCTACTTTAGCTAAAGTGCTTGCTGGAGATCCTTCGTATAGCGTTTTGCAAGGCGATATCTTATGGAAAGAAGAAAGTTTATTAGAGCTAGACCCAGAAGAGAGGGCTCATAGAGGTCTTTTTATGGGATTTCAATATCCGGTAGAAATTCCTGGAATTACGAATATGCAATTTCTTTTAGCTGCTTATAATGCTAAGAGAAAATTTTTGGAATTACCTGCTGTAGTGGAAGAAGAATTTTCCGTTCTTTTGCAAGAAAAGATGACCCTTTGTCAAATGAAGGGGGAGTTTACTTTTCGTAATGTGAATGAAGGCTTCTCTGGTGGAGAAAAAAAGCGGAATGAAATTTTACAAATGTCTGTATTAGATCCGGATCTTGCTGTTTTAGATGAAACAGATTCAGGTTTAGATATTGACGCTATGAAAGTAGTGGCGGGGGGGGTTAATCAGTTCATGTCAGATAAGAAATCATTAATTCTTATTACGCATTACCAGAGATTACTAGATTATATTAAACCAGATTTTGTCCATGTTCTTATAGACGGGAAAATTGTTCATTCAGGCGGCAAAGAATTAGCCTTAGATTTAGAAGCAAGAGGATATGATTGGTTAAGTGATAAGGTTTCTTTATGACAGTAGTTAATACGAATTTTTTTCAGGATCTTTTTGTAGAAAGCAATCAAAAAGAAATGGCTGCTTTACAAAGAGGAGCCTTTGATAAATTTCTTTCGATAGGATTGCCTGATAAACGGATGGAGTCTTTTCAGTATTTCCCTTTCCTCCGGTTTTCAAATTATTATCAAAATTTAGAGACTGTAAAAAATTTAGGATCTTTACAAGATATAGATTCTTTACTCATTTCCGAAAGCAAGGAATCCTATTTTTTATTTAAAGATGGACTATTTTGCCCTGAACATTCTTCTTTGAAAAATCTTGAAAAAAAAGTTGTCGTATTAACTTTGAAAGAAGCTCTTAAGGGGTCATATGCTTCTTTTATTCAGCATAGGTGGCAAACACTTTTACAGCAAGAAACCGATCCTTTTGCTCTT
>CANNLR010000017.1 GCA_947505635.1 Chlamydiota bacterium | reverse complement strand
TGAAGGATCAAAGTCTTATCCTTCTATAGGTCTATTTTAGGAATATCTTTAAGTATCTATATAGTTTCTCCTGGTATATTTCTCCAAAGCATCTAAGCCAGATACCCCTAACTAACTCTAGGGGGTCAATATCTACCATTATAATTCCGGGAATTGGAGGATTGGCTCTTGCTATTATATTCCGTCACCCAGCTGTTTCAGCAGGTGCCATTCTAATGGCCTTGAAGGCAGAGGATATTTCGAATCCTTCAGTAAATGAACAGCCCGCGGAGCTGAAATAATAATAAAGCCTGTAAGTCTTTTTCCTGTGAACCAAAAATAGAGTTAAAAAGTGGAATATCGAGATAGATTGTTTTTTGTAAGTACTTGATAATTAATTACTAGCGTTTTTAATGTCAGTTTTTTTTGTATTGTTTATGATTGATTTTTAAAATATTATATACTATAATATTAATTATTATAAACAAAAGGATGCAAGCATGAATAATTCTATTCTGAGTGTTGGATGTTCTAAAGAGGGTGTTTTTGTCGGGATAAACTTGCTGGCTGCTTTTAACCATATCACAAAAGGCGATCCTATTGTTACGGGAATAGCCCTGTTTTCTTTAAGTGTATTGGGATCCTCTCTTATGAGAGGAGGGGAGCAACCTAAAGGTTTGAATAAACCGTGCGAGCCTATTAAAGAAGAGCCCGTCTCAGGAAGAAAGAGGTCTTCATTAGATTTAAAAGCGGCACTACTTGGTAAACCTTCAAATGTAACGAGTCGATTTATCACTAGAAAAGAGTCTAAGCAAATTGTCATTTCGAAGAAAGAAGAATTAGCAACCATTTATGAGGGAAGCAATGAGTCTACAAATAGAAGTGAAGAAGAGATTATACCAACGGGTAGCTATTCTAGTTTTTTATTTGTTGACAAGCTAAATCCTCTACTAAGTAAGATAGCTAAATTCGCTTTATCAAATCCTTTTGCCTCTTCTGGAGAGGTAGAAGACGAGTTTTCAGATGAAGAGATTCTTTTGCCAAGTTCCGAAGAAATAGCTACTCCTGAAAATATAACTGCAATCAAAAGCAAGAAGATGGGTAATTGTGATAAGCTAGGGGGCTATGAAGTTACATCTTCTATGAGAGGTCATATTGCTCTGATGGTAAAAAAATTGAATGAAGATGTTCTTGCAAAACGACAAGTAAAAGGGTGATCGTGAGTTCATGAAAAAGTTCTTTTAAAGAGCTGTATAGGTAATGCCTAATACAGCTCTTTTCTTTTTAAGGGTTAGTTCTTATCGTAATTTCTTCACAAAAAAATGCAGATCGATTACTTTCTTTTTTTTGCGTTATTGGAAAAAGAAATGATAGGAAAAAAACTAGAAGAAGTAGCTAGGCATCTTGGCGTGGATTTGATGTCTGAAAAGCTCGTAAATGGATTTGCTGTAGATAGTCGTAAGATAATTCCTGGGTCTATGTTTTTTGCTTTGAAGGGAGAAAAGGTTGATGGTCATGACTTTTTAGAAGAAGCTCGTGATAAAGGAGCTATTTGTGCCGTTGTTAATAAAGCAGGTATTTCTAAGATAGAAGGGCTGGACCTTATCTACGTGGAAGATGTTTTGCTCTCTTTGCAAGAACTTGCAAGACTGAAAATGTTAGAGCAAAAAACAAGGTGTATAGGGATTACAGGGTCTGTAGGGAAAACGACGACAAAAGAGTTTTTAGCTACTCTTTTAGAGGGGTCTTTCAATGTAGAGAAAACACCTGGCAATGAAAATTCTCAAACAGGTGTTCCCCTAAGTATTTTACATACAGAAGGAGATCCTGAGTTTTTTATTGCAGAGATGGGAATGAGTCAAAAGGGAGAAATTGCCTCCTTAGTATCTATTATACCTCCTGAAATAGCCATTGTCACGCAGGTGTCTTTAGCTCATGCCCTTTACTTTCCAAAGGGTCTTGAAGAGGTTGCTGAAGCTAAGGCAGAAATTCTTTCTCACCCTTTAACAAAAAAAGGGTTTATACATACTCAGGTAAGCCCCTTTACCGCTTTTTGTAAAAGACAAAATCCCTTAATGGTTTTTTATGGAAAAGAAGAAGATGGGGTGGATATAGGAGTATTAGCTAGTGGCAATGGATATAAGATTCGTACGGAAAGTGGGCTAACAAGAGAGTTTACACTGCCTTTTACGGCGAAGCATTTGGTCGATAACTTTTTAGGTGCGGCATTAGTAGCAAAAGAGCTTGGGGTGAGCTGGGAAGAGATCTTTATAAGAGCTGAAAAGCTAAAACCCTATCGAATGCGATTTGAAAGAATAGAAAAAGAAGGGGTTGTCTATATCAACGATTCATATAATGCCAATCCAGCTTCTATGAAGGCGGCTTTAGAAAATATTCCAAGACCTGGGTTTGGGGGGAAGGTAATTGCTGCTTTAGGTCATATGGGAGAACTCGGTCACTTTTCTAAACAGGCGCATAAAGAAGTTGGAGAGATTGCTTCTTTATATGCGGATGTGTTGTTCTGTATAGGAGAAGATACACAGTACATGGCAGAAAGTTTTATAAAGTCCGGAAAAAGAGCTTTGCAATTTTCTTGTTTTCAAGAATTTAAAGATGCATTAAAAAAGCAAATAGATCAAAAAGATGTAGTGTTAATAAAAGCTTCTAATTCTTTGAAGTTGTGGAGAGTTCTTGACGAGTAAGGAGAAAAAGTGTGGCGAGGATAAGTTCAATCAAAGCAGTAGAGATTCTAGACTCAAGGGGATACCCGACCTTGGAAGTTTTTGTCACAACAGATAGGGGAGATGTGGGTTCAGCTGCAGTTCCCTCAGGTGCTTCCACAGGGGAATTTGAAGCCTTAGAATTGCGAGATGGAGATCCATTGCGCTATTTAGGAAAAGGGGTCAAAAAGGCTATAGCAAATGTCGAGGGGCCTATTTCTAAGCTGCTTGTTGGTGAATTTGTTTTGGATCAAAGACTTATAGATAGAAAAATGATAGTAGCTGATGGAACAGAAAATAAATCTCATTTTGGAGCGAATGCTATATTGGGTGTGTCTTTAGCAATAGCAAGAGCTGCTGCATTAACAGAGAAAAAGCCTTTATACCGATATATTGGGCATAAGCATAGTTATATCATCCCTTGTCCTATGATGAATATTATCAATGGGGGTATGCATGCAGATAACTCTTTGGAGTTTCAAGAATTTATGATCCGTCCTAAAGGGGCTCCTACTTTTGCAGAAGCTGTTCGATGGGGCTCAGAGATATTCCATGCATTAAAAAAAATCTTACATGAAAAAGGGTATTCTACCTCGGTGGGAGATGAAGGAGGGTTTGCTCCGAATTTATCTTCAGCAGAAGAAGCCTTAGATTTGATTGTACAGGCTATAGAAAAGGCTGGATACCATCCAGGAGAGCAGGTTTCGTTAGCTTTAGATGTTGCTGCCTCAGGGTTATATGATGCCAATATGCATCGTTATATAGAAAAAAAGAAAAGATCGCATCAAGCAGCTTGTGTGGAAAGGACAAGTGAAGAACAAGTAGATCTTCTATATCATCTAGCTTCTAAGTATCCTATTGATTCTATAGAAGATGGGATGGGAGAAACTGATGTAAGGGGATGGCAACTTCTTACCGATCGATTAGGGCAAAAGGTTCAAATTGTAGGAGATGATAACTTTGTTACTAATATAGAATTTCTTAAGAAGGGAATTGAAAGAGGAGTTGCCAATGCGATTTTAATTAAAGTAAATCAAATTGGGACTCTGACAGAGACTCTAGACTGCATGCAATGTGCCGAGGAAAATGGTTATCAGTCCATTATTTCTCATAGATCAGGAGAAACAGAAGATAGTATCATTGCAGATATTGCTGTGGGAACGGGTGCTGGACAGATTAAAACGGGTTCTCTTTCTAGATCCGATAGAGTCGCTAAGTACAATCGTCTTCTTGTTATTGAAAATGAACTTAAAACGGCGGCCTCGTATAAAGATAGTAATACCCATTGTGGACTACTTTAAAATGGCTTGATTTTTTTTGTAAGCGGTAAGGGTGTTTTCTAATAAAATGGCAATTGTCATGGGTCCGACACCCCCAGGTACTGGGGTGATATAAGAGGTGATTGGGGCTACATTCTCAAAATCCACATCTCCAATAAGTGAAGATTGTCCCTGAGAGGAGATCTTATTCATCCCTACATCAACAACTACAGCCCCCGTTTTGATCATTTCTTTTGTAATGAACTTAGGACTTCCTATGGCAGCTATTAAGATGTCAGCTTCTTGACAGAGGGTTTTTATATTAGAGGTATGAGAGTGTGCAATTGTGACGGTGGCATTGCAATTGGGATGTTTTTGTACAAGGAGTGCAGCTAGTGGTTTACCTACGATGTTGCTTCGTCCTACGATGACAACATGTTTTCCTTCTATAGGGATTTTATATTCTACAAGAAGTCGATGGACCCCTTTTGGGGTACAAGCAATGAGCCCGTCGGTGTTCCCTAATAATAACTTACCCATATTGAAGGGGTGAAAGCCATCTACATCTTTGCTCGGGCTTATTTTTTCTAGAAAAATAAGAGGATCTAAATGTGGAGGAATAGGAAGTTGAAGTAAAATGCCATCTACAGAAGAGTCTTTATTAAGTTGATCGATCAAATCTAAGAGTTCTTGAGAAGATGTTTTTTCAGAAAGCTCATAATCAAAAGAGAGAATGCCAACTTCTTGACATCTTTTCTTTTTCAAGGTGATATATACTTTAGAGGCTGGATTATTCCCTACGCGAATAAAGGCAAGTCCTGGTTTCCTTGCAGGAAATAGGAGAATCTCTTTTTGTAAAGAGGATATGATTTGAGAGGCTATAACATTGCCTTGAAGGAGTTTCATAAAGTTCTGCCTTTTCGTAAAGAATCAATCATGGAAGCGTGTAAAAAAGTATTAGAAGCTAAGATGTCAGAGCGCTCTAGCAGGGGGTGATTTTCCCCTTCCCAGGTAGAAATAGATCCTCCAGCTTCTCTTATAAGCAAAATTCCAGCAGCTACATCCCAAGGACTCAATCCAGTTTCCCAGTAAGCATCAAAGCGTCCTGCGGCTATGTAGGCAAGATCTAAAGAAGCAGCTCCAAAGCGTCTTATGGGAGAGCCTTGTTTTAAAAAGTAATTGAGTGTTTCAATGCACTGCATAGGATTTTGATCGACATTGTAAGGAAATCCGGTAGCAAGAAGAGCTTCATCTAAGCTTTTAACTTGAGAAACCCTTAAGGGCTTGTTATTACAAAAGGCTCCTTTACCTTTTTCTGCAACAAAAAGTTCTTGCGTTAGAGGATGTAGGATAACTCCAGATAAAATTTCTTTCCCTTGACAGGCTGCTATACTAATAGCAAAGTGAGGGACATTTCTAGAGAAGTTAACAGTCCCATCTAGAGGGTCAATTATCCAAAGGATTTCAGCGGAAGAGTTTTCTTTTCCTTGCTCTTCTGCGATAAATCCATGAGTGGGGAATTTTTTTCGAATAGAAGATAAGATGAGTTTCTCGGAGTGGAGATCACATTCTGTAACAAGGTTCTGTTTGCCCTCTTTTGTGGTAATAGTATGAAGAGTGCCAAAGCTTTTTTGTAAATAACTTCCTGCTAAATGAGCAGCTTCTAAGGCTACGAGGGTAAGCTCTGAAAAGGTCATGAAGTATCCTCGTTAGAAAGTTTTTTTAATACAATGTATCTTCTTATGTATCCATAGAGAGTAGAGGGCACAGTGAACCATAAAAAAGCATAAAATGCATCTAAAAATGGCATAATAAGAAGATCTGAAAAAAACAAAGAAGGGGCTAAGGGAATTTGTTTTTCAGATAAGGAAGAAAAGAGAATGAGGGTGAAAGATAAGAAAAGTGAGATGACGGCACTATAAAGAGAGAAGGCAATGATTTTGTCTTCAAAAAAATGTTTTTTCTGATTGTATAAAAATAACGTAGTAATGGAGTGGCTTAAGGCTAGTAGTCCAAAGGAGAATTGGGAAGAGGTAAGATCCATAGCAAGGCCACAAAAAAAACTACTCCAAAGAGCCTGAATGAAGGTGGTTCTGTGAAATAAAATGGCTAAGAAAGGAGCAAAAGGCCAGATCCTAAAATGAGGAAAAAGTGCTGTTCCTATCCAAAGAAAAAGACTGGCTAAGCAAAGGAAGATCCATAATGGTTTTTTTGTCATAGGTGCCAATTTAAAGCAGTTTCTAGGATCATATCCAAATTGGAGCTAGGGATCCAATTGAGGAGATCTTTGGCTTTAGTGGTATCCGCAATTAAAGAAGGGGGCTCTTCAATAGGAGGCTGCAAGGAGATGGGGATCTTTTGTCCTGTAATGTTTTCTAACTTTTTAATAATTTCTAAGATTGTATAACCAGATCCAGAGCCCAGGTTAAGGGTGATATTTTTTTTGTATTTATACAGCCATTCAAGAGCGTGAATATGTGCTTTTGCTAAATCGGACACATGGATGAAATCTCTTTCAGCAGTTCCGTCAGGGGTCGGGTGTTTGGTGTTTAGTAAGGGAAAGCATGCTTTTTCTTTTTTAAGGACTTGGATTAAAAGGGGAATAAGATGCGTTTCTGGATCGTGAATTTCTCCAATTTCTTTATCAGGATCGGCGCCGGCTACGTTGAAATACCGTAAATTTGCATAGTGGATGTTATTTTGTTTACAGAACCCCTCTACCATATATTCAGATAGGAGTTTAGTATGCCCATAAGGATTGGTGGGGTGAAGAAGCGCATCTTCTTTAATGGGGGTAAGAGCTCCCTGGCCATAGACAGAGGCGCTGCTAGAGAAAAGGAAATAGGCAGGTGGGTATTCGGTTAGGGCTTCTAAGATGGTAGCTGTTCCTAGAAGGTTGTTTCGATAATAGCTATCAGCCTCAAAAATAGATTGTCTTGTATTACTATAAGAAGCTAGGTGAAATACAGCGATAGGCATGAATGCCTTAAGGGTGCTTACTAAAAGATTTTTATCTAGGATGTCGCCTTTGATAAAAGGGCCCCATTTAACAGACTGAAGACGACCTATGACTAAAGAATCATAAGTGATGGGGGTGTAGTCATGAGTTGCTAGAGCTTTACAAACATGGGATCCAATATAGCCTGCGCCGCCTATGACTAAGACATTTCCTTTCATCAAAAGGCTCCTTTAGGGAAGATCATGATGGGAATTGTTTTAAGGATCAGTAGCAGATCAAAAGTAAAAGATTGTTTTTCTATATATTTTTTTTCTAGTTCAATTCTTGTATTGTAGCTAAGATTGCTTCTGCCAGATGTTTGCCAAAGACCTGTTAAGCCAGGTCTTATTGAGAAGATTTTTCCACCTTGATTGTGGATAAAAAGATCAACTTCAGCGAAGCTAACAGGTCTTGGGCCTACAACGCTTAGATCTCCTTTTAAGACATTCCAAAACTGAGGAAGTTCATCTAAGGAAGATTTTCTTAAAAAATGACCTATTTTTGTAATGCGAACATCTTGTTTTAATTTATAGTTTTTTTCCCATTCATCTTTAAGGTTAGGGTCTTTTTTCAAAATGTCTTCTAGGAGAAGATCGGCATTTTGAACCATAGTTCGCAATTTCCAACATGTGATTTTTTTCCCATGGAGTCCAACCCTAACGCTGCCATAGAAAATAGGACCTTTAGAGGAGATTTTGACAAGAAAGAGTAGGAAAAGAAAAACCGGAGAAGCTAAAAGAAGGATGAGAAGACTAAATCCGATATCAAAAGTTCGTTTAAGAGTGTTTTTTTTAGCCATAGGAGAAGAGTCCTTTTTTTTCCATAGATAGAAAGGTAAAGGAAATGAAGATTTATCGCAAAAACAAAGCATCTATAGTCACTTCTCGATCATATGGCAAAGATGAAAAGTAGAGCATTTAGCATTCAGAGCTCGATCTATGGCTTGAAATTACAAAATTACTGTGCTTCAAGATGTTTGTATAGCAATGGTTTTTTCGTAGGTTTTGTTATCGACCTGATTCATTAAAACTTGGTAACTCCATCCATTTGGTCTGCTGAAAAGCTACTGGTGTTTCTAATGAAGCACTTGAAAATGCTTTAGAAGCTCAAATTAAGAATCGTGTGACTAAAAATCAAGACGAGAAATCATGCTCGTATACGAAAACAATTTGAATTTGATCCTCGAGGTGCAACACATGAGCATTCGGTAGTTAATCGACTAAAAACCTCTAGTGGTGTTTTAAAGTATAACACTTTTCGAGGTCTGTTGTTAAGCAATACTTCTGTTTTTTCAGGATCACCTTTTTGAAATGACATCAAAGTGGAACCGTTTGGAGAAGGCAAAAGAATTGTTTACTTCGGATTTAAAGTTCTCATACTTGATGGCGATAGAGTAATACCGAGATCGTTTTTTTTTTGTTAAAATAGCCCTTTGCTTTTCAGGTAGAGAAAAAAGCTCCATAATAGGTAACGCCATCTTGGTCCCAATAAACATGTAAACCTTGAGACTTTATTCTCCCCTTTCAAGGATGTCGCAGATAGAAGTTCGTCTAAGAAATATTCAAATATAAGATATTCTTTTTATAAAGCTCTATGAAAATGCTTTAACTTTTCTTCTTCCTTTAGAAAGTTTAAGCGGAGGAATTTTATTACGCTTTTGCTTAGCTTCCCATAAAGAGACATCCATTTGAAGCCCAATCCAAAATTCAGGAGATGTCCCCAATGCATCAGCAAAATCTAGAGCAATTTCTTCAGTGATTGAGCGTTTTCCTCGAATAATGGCACTTAACTTAGGCTGGGTCCATGTCCCTCCTAAATGAAGAGTAAACTCTATTTGAGTTATCTCAAAAGGAATCAAAAACTCTTCCAATAAAATTTTTCCAGGTAAAGTGGGTCTTCTATGCGTGGGTAACATATATTCTCCTAATGGTAATCTATTATCTTAACTTCTAAAATGCTGCGACTATTTTCATTCCAGTTAAAAATGATCCTATATTGATCATTGATCCTAATACTATAATTGCCTGCCAAGTCCCCTTGAAGTTTTTCTAGTTTATTATTAGGAGGTATTTTTAAATCATCTAATCGATAAGCTCTATTGAGCATATCGAGTTTAGTTTGAGCTTTTTCCCATAAGATTAACGAAAGTCTTTGTCTAGCTTTTTTAGAGTTAATGCCGTTAAAGATATCTTCCGTTTCTTTGTCTGCGAATGACTCAATCAAAACTAAGTTCCTCGTTTTAGATCATTATATCGAAAGTTGATATAATTGTCAAATTCCATAAAATCAAGTAAAAAATAAAGTAGACTTGGGTATTCCAAGATTTTTAGCTACCTCATCACAGGTTTTGCCACTCTCTTTGTATAGCTTGATAGCATCTAGTTTGAACTCTTTGTCGTACCTTCTTTGTCGTACCACAGACATTTCCCTTTAAATTCCATTGTTCTTGTCTATGTTCTTTATGTCCATTAAGTGGCAGCAGGATCAGTAAGAGGATTTAAACAGTTCGTTCTTTTAGGCTATGGCTATGCTCTTATCCCAAAAATAGACATAATTGAAGAGCTAAAGAAAAAGCAGTTAGTACAGCTCTACACGGATAAAGTATGGCAAGTCCCGTTATACTGGCACTATTGGGCTGTTGAGTCTAAAGTCTATCGAACATTTAATGATGAGATTATCTTGGAACTTCATAACTGGATACATTAAATTTACAAACTTACAGGGAAAATTTTGTAAAATATAAGAATGGAGTTTTACGAAATTTTCAGGCTTATCTACAATGAAATGAACTGGTTAAGAATGTGGGGCAGGTAGGAGTTGAACCTACGACCTGCGGGTTATGAGTCCGCAGTTTTTCCATCCTTCTCAGCAAACATCAACTGTCTACATCTTTATGATACAGTAGCCTATGTATTGAGATCAAATGAAGAAGAATGTTGTCAGATAAGAGGGATAGGGTGGCACTATGCCGCTAAAGTGCCAGGGGATAAAAAAAGAACGAGTTGTTGAGTATAGTATAAGTGGGTAGGGTCCACTTTGCCCTCGGGTGAGCCTCAAGGAACCTTGAGGCCTTTCGGTTTTTTATATGCCGTTTCCGGTAGAGTTGGTAAGTGCTGCTTTTTCAAATTCTTTAATGCTTTCGAGAAAATGTTGTTCTACCAGAGAAGGAGTGTCAAACATTTGTTGTTGATATTTAGAGTATTCAGACCTAGCCTTATCAAGAGCTTCTTCATGGCTTATTTTCCCAGCATGAGAGAGGATATTACGAGAGGCCATCTGTAGAAAATCATCAAGCTTGGCAATCCAATCTTTCATGTGCATAGGCTTTTGGCTTAAAGCCTGCAACTCTGCAAAGTCCAGATAAAGAGATACGATTAGATTAAGGACGTTCAGTTCTTCCGCATTTAGATAGTTTTTTGCAATCTCCACATCGGTTTTTCGCGGTTTTTTTCCGGACCAGGAAGTAAGACCCATGTTTATTTTCTCAGCATCTGCTCGAGAATAAATGATTTCAGCAGCCGTATGACCATGAGCAGCCCAATGCATCTTATTTTGTATTACTGAAAAAAGCTGCTTTGAATCTTCTGTTTTGGGATCGTAATCGATACTTGTGGCATATATATCAAGGACCTTACGCCAAAATACTTTTTCTGAGGATCGGATATCCCTGATCCTAGCCAAAAGTTCGTTAAAATAATTGCCTCCGCCGGATCTCTTAAGCCGTTCATCATCAAGTGTAAATCCTTTGATCAAATACTCTTTTAACCTGTTAGTCGCCCAAATTCGAAACTGGGTGCCTCTATGGGAACTAACCCTATAGCCTATTGAGATGATTACATCTAAATTGTAGTAGGTTACTTGATAGTTTTTGCCGTCGGAGGCAGTTGTCCGGAAATTCCGGATAACTGAATCTTCAGTTAATTCCCCCTCTTTGAAAATATTTTGTATATGCTCGGATATTGTGCGTTTGTCTTTATCAAATAACTCAGATAGCTGAGCTTGATTTAGCCAAACAGTCTCATCTTGGAGACGCACTTCAATCCGAGTTTGTCCATCTTCCGTTTGATATAGCAATAAGGAGGTATCTGTAGGGGTAATATTCATATTTTCCTTTAATCTTGGTTAATTTGCGAATTCATAAAATCAGTGAGCTATTTCTTTGAAATTTAGGGCGAAATGATGACCAATGATTTTAAATCCATGGTTTAAATATAGCCTGTGAGCGTCATGACGTTGAGGCCCACTATCCAAATGTATTGCCACGCGTTTATGATAACATCAGGCATAGGAGCCGGACTTGTTGTAAACTTCACATATTGTTGCTTAGAGGTGGTTAAGATTTGAAATCCCTCAGGCAAGGAAGATTCAAAAGATGAAACCTCTTCACCAATAAAGTAAGTATATGCTCCTGTGTAATCGCTTTCATAGTTGGTATATGCACAGAATGTTGTACCGGGTTTCACTCGATTGGGGATTTTTTCAAAAAGTAATCCATGAAAGTAACGTTGCACGCAGGGGGAAATATTACCTGTCATTTTATCCAGCTCATTTTTGTAGCTAGTACGTACGCAAATTCCCATTAGCTTTATTTGAGGTTTTTCTATTAAAGTTTGTTGCATGAGTTACTCTATTATTTCGGTAGATTCTGAGGCTTTTTCCCATTCATTTTTTTTAAGTCGATATAGTATATGTCTTTTCAATCGGTGACCTTCAGGAACTTTGGGATGATCGAAATCATCTTTTGGATCTCTGTGCATTCCTAACTTTTCCATTACATGTTGTGAGCTCAAGTTGTTTACGACCGTGAATGATACAATTTCATTCAGTTTGAGAGATTGGAATCCAAAATCAAGGGCCGCTTTAGCGCTTTCTGTTGCATAACCTTTCCCCCAATAATCATAAGCAAGACGCCAGCCTATTTCTACAGCAGGAGTGAAAGGAGTGGAATAAAGAACATGAGCTAAACCAATAAAGCCGATAAAGTCAGCTACTCCAGGCGCTTCAACTGCCCAAAATCCCCATTCCTGTTCTTTTATATTGTTTTGGATGCGCGCTGCAAGTTCATTGCTTTCTTGCTGAGATAATGGACCGATTAAATATTCCATAACTCTGGGATCGGCATTTAGTTCTGCAAATGGTTTTAAGTCCGATTCTTTCCAAGGACGTAAGATCAATCGCTTTGTTGTAAGAGTCGTCATAAAATTCTCAAAGGTAAATGATGACAGTATAGAGGTCTTTCTCTGGGGGATCAAGACATTTGAAACATTTTCTCCTAATTGCTTGTATTTAGAAGGCATGCGAAATAGTAAAAAAATCTTACAATAAGACTGATTACTTATTTTGGTTGTATTAGGAGCGACGCTTGGTCGTAGTTGTTCTAGCCATCTATTTAATCTCCTTTTAGGTTGAGGTGCATAGGCTCTTACTGTGCCACATGAGTGCCACAACCCTATTTGTGACCGGTTTTTGTACTAAAATGTATTTTTTAGCATAAACCTTATTCACTGTACCACAAAAGCTTAAAGATATGGGGCAGGTAGGAGTTGAACCTACGACCTGCGGGTTATGAGTCCGATGCTCTAACCACCTGAGCTACTGCCCCGAAGAATAATGGTATTCTACATAAACGTAGTTGGAAAAGCAAGTAAAATTCTGAGACACCAGTTTTTCATCGGATACTATATCCACAAGTAAAAAGAGGTCCTTAGATGAGCAATGATATAGTGCTTATGAAGCAAAACAGCTCATGGTTCAGTCTTCTGTCATCACAAATGCTGTAGCTGATGGAACATTTTGTATTATTGGAGCGGTTGAAGAATTTTTTTGCATTCATTAGTTTATCGAAGAGGGCTTGAAACATGTCAAGCCCTTGGATGAGAGGTGATACTAGGGAGGAGGTATAGGGAGCGGGACTGTACTATTGTAGTAATTTTGTACATGGTCTATCCACCAATTGTCATCGTAGGGACCAACCCCTCCTTGTTGAACGACGTAAGTAGAAAAGTCATTTCCTACCCCGGGAGCGCTATGGATGCAGAAGACTCCTGCTTTGGCAAAATCTGCAAGGTGAGATGGCCAAGTCATGACGCCTCCTACGGGATTAGGAAATTGATTATACTGGTCTATACTGAAGTAACCAGCTCTTATAGTACCTTCTGAAGTACTTGGCCAAGCTCCAGGGTTAAACGTGTCCCCAAAGAAAAAAGTTTGACCCGAGTCTTCATAGTCTCCTTGATATGGAACTGTTTGATAATCTGGAAAGGCATTTGCAAGGGGTATATAAGATCCTCCAGCTATTGGAGTGGCAGAAGAGTTGTTTAGGTGCCCACAGGGGATCTGCCACATAAGCATAGGGACCGGGGATCCTGTGTTTTGTGTCATGTTGGTCTGAACTGTTTGAATGAAAGTTAGGTAATTCATCCAATGATCACTATTCCACCACCATTGAATTGCCGGGTCTAGAGGGTTGATAGCGCCGGAATAGATTCCTCCTCCCTTAGGCGTGCTACCATTGGCCCCTCCATCTCTTCCATAACGATCTAAAGCAATAAAGTCCGATCCTTCTGTAATACCAAATTGATAGTAGGCATTAGAAAGACCTGTTACTTCTTGTACGAGTAGGGCCTTGACTTCTGCTAAAGAGGGGACGGGAGTGCTGTGAAGAAGACAAGCATCTGTCCATCTACAAATGCCTTTCCCTACACCAAATGGGGTGTTATTAATTTTATTTGCATTGCCGGCAAACCCTGCAGAAGGTGATGCCCATAGATTCATTTTCCAGCCGATTTTGATGTTACTTCCAAGCTGCGTTGGAACGCCATCATCTGCTGTAAAAGGCTTTTTCAAAATATAAGGAATTCCGGTGATAAGCCCTTTTAATGTGTTAGGATAGCTTGCTAATTCTCCCGATGAGAGGAGTTGTGTCGTTTGAATATATCCTTTTGCTGCCTTATTAGTATTTTGAAAAGGAGATGGAAGAGCGGGATTCCCAGAACTTCCAAAGGTCTTTGCGGCATCGCTTACCGCAACTACATAAGATGTGGAGTTGTATATGACTGGATTAGCTGTAGGATTAGCTTCCACAGTTTGTGTCATATATCCAATGAAATCAGGTTCCATAATCACAAGACAAGGCCAGCCGTCGTTACAGTTGGCATACAAGACCTGTCTTAAAGTTCGGATGGCTATGTTGTAGTAGTTAAGCATATAGTTGGAACCAAAGGAAGAGGTGCTCTGGTTGCTAATGTTTTGTAAATCACCAAGAGCCGTGTCTTGAAGTCCTGAAGTAGGAATACAATACATAACTATGCAGGGGATTTTCCCTTGTCTTTTGCATCCTTGGATAAATTGTGCAAGGTATAAGCCGGGTTGCCAAGTGGCTAAGGGTGAGTTTTGTGTAACCCAATCATAGGGGCCTCCTTGCATATATATATCCATAACATCAGTCCAGCGGTAGTTGCTGTTATTTTGTCCTCCGGATCCCCACCAGGAAAGGTCTTGAGGCCAGTTTAGCAAGGATCTGGATCCCATGGATAGGTAAGAGGGAATCCCTGGTATAGTACTGCCATCTTCTGAAATCACAATACCAATAGAATATTGCGCGCCGTACGCAACATAAGTAATACTTGCAAATCCCGGAGTTGCGCCCGCTGTAATACTTAGAGTGTTTTCGGACGTGGACAAGGATACTGTTATATAATCAGGACGATTAGACCAAACATCTGTTACTCCTTGGTAGGAAGTGTCATAAGAGATGTTTTCTTCAGGAGAGTATGTTAAATAAAGTATCGATGGACTTGGGGGGAACGCATCTCCAAATAAGAATAGTGGATATAAAAAAAACAAAATGGCTTGAAACTTTTTCATACAACCCCTGAAAAAAAATTTAATAAAATCGGAGTTTCATGTATATAGAAATATAAATCAAGAAATGTTTGATCTCTAGCCGGGAATTTTTATGAAATATTTAAGAAAAATGTTGAGTGCGTCATTGTTTGTTTCTACAGGTGCGTGGGCCGTCTATGTACCGCTGCCGAACCTGGCTTATCCTCCAGATACTAGCTTGACTATGAGTACTCCCTTCGATTGGAAAGGAACTACTTTTAATGGATTAAAAAATAATGCCCATACAAGTACAGCAAATACATCATCTCTAACAGGAACTTTAAATATAGTAGCCTCTCTAACTCCCGTGGGAGGAGATTTTCCTGTAGGAGTGGGTAATTTAATGTTGCAGGGATTTGCAAAAACTGATGTAAGCTCAAGCAAATGGGTGCGTGCTTATTCCATAATGCCTACCCCTTTAGAGGTTACGTCTAGTGGAACTCCTACCGGGTTCTATACAAATGACTTGCTTATTTATAGTAAAGAAGAAATAGGTAGTCCTCCAGCGGAGGTCAATGGATTATATGTTGGGCCTAGCTATAATTTTCATACAGGGGCTCCTACTGTTCAGTTTGCTACGCTTAAAGTTGGAAGTCTTGTTACCACGTCAGGTATTGCTCTACCTGACATAGTAGATTCTTCCGAAAGTACTAGAAATGATTCTTCCCAATTTGTTCTAACTGGAGTTGCAGGATCCAATTATATCAGCACATTTTCTTGGACTCCGGAAACCTCAGACTTAAAGATACAGGCTCTAGCTTCTAACACAGTTACGCCGGGTTCTCTTGGAAGTAACATGTTGCTTTTAGGTCAATGTTCTACCTATTCTGACACAGGTTATTTGACACTAACGCCCTCCTCAAATAAGACCTTTACTATGGGTTCTTTTTTTAAAGGAACGGGTGATTTTAACAGAGATTCTAAAAGTGCTATTCATGAGTCTTATGTTGGGACTCCAAGCCTTATAGTGAATTCTACTAGGACTTTAGGGGCTGGGAATTATTATCAGTATGTTAATAATTCAGGTTTGGCGGGTTCAATTACTTCTTCTCTTGTAGTAAGTTCAGGGGCTTTATTAGAATTTTCAGGAAATGCTACTCTATTAGGAGGAACTGTCAATGGTCAAGGAACAGTTCTATTTTCAGGAGGAGCTAATACCTTGACATTAGATAGTACGTCTCATTTTACTCCAGCTCTTCTTGGGATTGAATCCAGTTCTCTTGCTCTTGTTTCTTCATTAGGGGAAGTAACCATTGCTCCTACTGGTTTTGATCTTATTTTTGGGAGTACGCTTAACATCGGAAGTAATGTGACATTGCAGACAGCTCCAGGAAGTTCTTGGACCTCTTATGGGGGTGTTAATAGCATTCCGGCTATTCCTGTGGCAGCTAAGATTACAGGAGAGGGAACGCTTTTTTTACAGGCTCTTTCAGCAACATCATGGCAAAATAGAGGAAGTATCTTAGTGGATACTCTTGTACTTGATGACTCTTATGGTAGTACCACTTTTGTAAATAATGCCCTAGTTACAGTGTCAAGTGTAACAGTTCAGAGCTCTGACCTTAGCTACACTTACATAATAAATAACTATGGGACATTTTCTTCTGATACAATGGTTGTGAGCGCCCCTTTAGAAATTGAAACGGGAAAGGTTACTACAGGAATTATGACTCTTACAAGTCAACTTGCTAATCTCGGTAACTTAATTGTCACAGATACTGTTTTTATGGATAATACATCAGGGGCTGTTGTTAATTTTTTAAATTATGGAGGAGCCTCTATTCAGGCTTTTGATTTAAAAGGGGGAGGAACAGCAGCTTATGAGATCGATCCCGGGATTCTTTTAAATATAGGAACTCTTACTCAAGGGCATGAAAGTGATGAGGGGTCGGCTAACTTAACTTTTTCTGATATGGGAGGTTATTCTCATATTGGGACTTGGAACGTTACAGGCTCTTCAACTGTTGCAAAAGCTTTTGTTGTAACAAATGGCTCTTCTTTACAGGTATCTAATTTTAATCTTTCAGGTTATACGGGGACTAGTTTTCTTATTCAAGATGGGGGAAGTCCAGGGTCCTTAGGGATTATCGGTGAATTCACCTTAGGGGATCTTTGCTATTTTTCTTGGCAATCAGTTAACCCATTTCAGTTAAGCGGGACTGTGAACGGCAATTACGGCGCTATTCAAGCGTCCGATACCGGTAGTATATTACAGATTACAGGGGATCTATTTCTAGATTGTAAGGGTATACTTATTGGGGCGGATCAGATCCAATTTATAGGAGCTGTGAATCTGTCTACTAGTGGAGCAAGTTTGTTAATTGCAGATAGTGATATATTAATCCCTTCCACAACTACTCTTTCTTTAGATATAAATTCCTCTATAGCTTCTTATGGCGTAATTACTATACAAGGAACGGTTTTTGGCCCTGCCGGTCCGGCCGGTCTTGGGACCGGAACAGGGGTGACGGTAACTGCGGGCGCAATTCTTCATACAGGAACTACTTCTCAAGATGTTTTAATTATCACAGCAGAAACTAGCGGGGGACTTACCTTGCAACCTGGTAGTACATGGATTGCTCCTGTGGAAGCAGGAAGTAATCAGTCTTCCCAAATTCAGGTAGAAGGAGATGTTCTTTTAGGGGGTGGTTTAACTCTTCAACTTTCATCTGACAAAGTGCGGGCTAAGAACACATGGGCTATTTTGACATCTACCGGTACGATCAAGGGGGAATTTGATACAGTAGGAACCAGTATTGCTCTACCTCCTAATTATAGTCTTAGTTGGTATATTCAAGGAGATCCTGTTTTATTTGCGACGATAGAGGCAACGCAGCCTTTCACCGATGGAGTTCATTGTAAAAATCCTTATCGTGTAGCAGAGACTGTGCAGACTGTATTTGATGGAGATTGCGCATCAGAAGAACTAGATGATTTTATTGCAGATACTCTAATTCCTTACATCTACGATCCTGACCATAGTCAGAGTAAGCCTTTTGCTAATCTTGGAGGGGCAGAATATGCAGCTGTAGCAGAAGGGTGGCTAGAAACACAGCTTCAAAGTCTTATTCCTATGCAGAAGTGGGCTTGGGTTACATCGGACTCTTATAAGAAAAAAAATGAGGCTTGGGTGTCAACGATGGGGGCTGCTTTGCAAAATCATGGGCAGGGTTGTGAGCAGCCTAAATGGTCAGGAAGCAATGCTATCATTACCATGGGATTAGGAAAATGGGGTAGTGAAGCTAATACGGTCGCTGTTGGAGTTCAAAACCAGTGGCTCTTTACTCATGCTCAAAATCTAGCTGAGGGACGAGCTCGTATTTATGCGTTAGAAGGGATACTTAGTGCTAATTTTTGTCAGCAAAAAGATAGTTTTTCTGTGTATGAGACTTTTGTGGGTGGTGGTGGCGGAGGATGGGGCCATATGAAACGACATATTGATTTTGGTTCCTTTTCAAGTCACACAAAAGGAGACTTTTCTCTTCTTACCTATAAGGGACAGTTAGAGGTAGGACTCCGATTTGAAAGACAATCATTTATTGGACAAACTTTTCTAAGCGCAAGTGGAGCTGGTAGCTGTCGTTCTTCAGTTAAAGAAAAGGGAAGCGTAGTTAGTCTTTTTTCTCCGCATAATACATTTGGGGTTCTTCGCTTTGGGGCAGGAGGACGCATAGGTAGACTGATTAGGGCTTGTGGGATTTGGTCTCCTGAACTTGCGATTACAGGATATCAGCAACATCAATATCGAGGGAAATCTTTAGAGTTCCATTTTGTAGAGGGATCTTGCTCTAAATATTCTCAAACAGCTCAGGGTTTATCCTCTTTTGGAGCGCTTGTTCAAGTTGCTTTAAATTGGCAATCAAAATCGGAGCGAGTTGATATAGGGACGGCCTTTAATAGCGACTTATCTTCTAATCTAACTACTTTTGGAGGAGAAGGAAGGGTCTCATTACGTTGGTAATTTGACATTTTGTCAATGCATAGAGAAAAGAATAAGACTGTGGTAAAAGAGTGCGAAGCTAACTTTTACGTTAATATCAGGGAGTGTTAAATGGATGCATTCCCTTTAAGGGCTGAGTAGGACAGGAACAGCTTTTTATAAAATAAGTAACTTCTTTTGGCTCCGCTGAGCCAGTAATAAATTTAATCATCTTACGTAAGGCCGGATTGTAGATTCTTTTGGGAGTTCTCTGAGTATTTCAAGTGGAGGAATCAACAAAATAAAATTAAAAGAACTACTTAAGTCCTTACTTTCCATGTTGTTATT
>CANNLR010000016.1 GCA_947505635.1 Chlamydiota bacterium | reverse complement strand
GCCTTTAGCTTGACGTTTACCAGCTTCAGGGATCACAGCCCATGGCACTTGCGCTGATACTAGTTCAAGATTTCTTAAGCACTTTTCCAAATCTTCATCCGAGGGATGATTGCTTTTTGATAACATTCCCCTTACAAAACGGCCTATTTCGAATGAAACGCCAAAATATTCTTCTCCCTCATAGTTTTCTTTAATATGAGTTTTTATAGAAAGTTCGACTTCTTGAATATTCATCATTTTTTTGTTCGATCCGACCGTACAGACTCATTACACACAACATCTAATGGATCTCTCGTTTTTCTATTTTTTCACACCTACGGGAGCATGTCTGCTTTCATCTAGCGGATCTTCTTTTACCTGAGATGGAGATTATCTTTTTCCTATTCCAGCGTGAAAATCTCTATCTAAAGTCTCTCCACCAGGATGGCAACGAGGATATAACTTAAACTCTGGATACTCAATAAAAGGCCGCCCTTGATAAGAACTTTTTTGAGGAAGGGGTAAGTAATACCTACGCTTTTCTATCACCCTTCCACAAGTTGAAATGTCACCTTTACAACCAGGGTTGACGTAAGAAGAAAGGATCAAAAGACCCATTAGGCCCAAAAACACAGCCTCTTCAATTTTTCCAGCAGCAACAGCTGTTAAGACGAACCCTAAAGAAATAATAATCGTCAAAGCGGCAGAAAAAACTCTCTCCGCAAGATCTGTTTTTTGATCATTATTTTTATTTATATTAGAATAAGGAATCTCTACTTCTTTAACTATTTTTGGATAATCAAAACTTCTACTCATAAAACAAAACATTAAAAACTCCTAAAAAATGGGAATATTCTACCACCAACACAAAGAAGTGTCAATCACTTAAATACCTCTATGAACGGATGAAAAAATGATGATAAAAAAAGCTTTAATCTTGCGCAAAAAAAGAGTTTAAAGGATAATTATTTTTTCAAAACATCGATAAAACCTGGAAACAGATTCTTTAGGTGTGGAAAATGAAATAATTTTAATAAATCAGGGGAATAAATGCATACTTCATTCATATCAACAACTCGAGTAAATAATAAATGGCAAGTTATAGAAACGAATCTTATTAACTTAACAACAACCCCTGTCCCTCACGAAGACTACGACGATGAATATACTGCAAAAATTGCTGGCACAATTCTTGCCAAAATACGTAAAACTTCTTTCGTTCCCTCATCAAATGTAGGATTAAAAAAAGAAAACACTAAACTTGAGCATTTTTCTCAATAAAATCTCTTGAAATTTCTTTTTCTTCCTGATACGGTTATTAAAAAAAATGAGGACTCACTGTGCTAGGCATTTTTCTTGATACAGAAACTAATGGACTTAATGCCTTCAAACATAAAGCAATCGAAATTGCCTTCAAAATTGTAGACTTAGAAACCGAGAAAGTTCTAGACAGCTATACTTCTATAGTCTTTCAAACTTACCAAGACTGGCAAAGCAGCAACCTTGAAAGCTTACAAATCAATGGGTTTAATTGGGAAGATGTCAGCTACGGAAAGAAACCCGAAACTATTTCAGAAGAAATTCAAACCTGCTTCAAGTTAAATAATATTAAACGGGGAGACGCGGTCTTTATTTGTCAAAATCCCTCTTTTGATAGAGCTTTTTTCTCTCAATTTGTGGATGCAGATCTACAAGAGAAGAAACTTTGGCCTTACCACTGGCTTGATTTAGCTTCTATGTACTGGGCCTCTTCTTTAATCAAAAGAAAAGACAATCCTTCCGTAGCATACCCCTGGAAAACAGGTCTATCAAAAGACCTCATAGCAAAAGCATATCATCTTCCACCAGAAAACAAACCCCATAGAGCTATGAATGGGGTTGACCATCTTATCCTTTGTTATAAGATGGTCATTGGGTTCCCTCTTAGTAACTAGAAGGCCCTATTTTCACTTTCCCTCTAAACACCTTGTAAACATAATAACCATATCCAAGCACCATAGGAACACCTATAGCGACAATGATCAAAAGAACCTTTAACGTCAAAAGAGATGAGGCTGAATTGATGATTGTCAAATTGTTATTTTCAGGATCTATGGTAGATCGAATCAAAACAGGGTAAGTTCCAATTCCAAATAAAGTAATCAAGGAAGCAATTCCTAAACAAGAAAAGATAAAAGCAGTCCCATCTCGACCTTTAGAAAATAGCTTAGGAATTGAAAAAAAGAACACAAAAGCTGCTAGACCAATCAATCCGACCCAAGGAATTTCTCTCATTCTCTCTGCCATAAATGGCATATAGATCAATGTGGCACACGTTGTAACAAAGTAAAAAAAGAAAAAAATAAGCATACACCTTTCAGACCAACGACGCAATCTGTCATGCAGATCCCCTTCTGTCTTCATCACAAGATAGATCGTCCCATGCATTAAAAATAACGCAACAGCAAGCAATCCTACTAATACAGGATAAGGCTTAAAAAAAACAGATGTTGTCCCAACAAAATCTCCATCCACGTTAATAGGAATCCCTTCTACAAGATTACCTAAGGCAAAACCTGCTCCAAAGGCAATCCCTAAACTTGCAATTGCAAAAACATAGTCCCAAGTACTCCTCCAATAAGGAGACTTTTGCTTACTTCTGAATTCAATAGAAACGGCCCGAAAAATCAGCGACGCTAAAAATAAAATAACAAGGTCATAAAAACTAGAAAAAAATGAGGCATAGACCCCAGGAAAACCTGCAAATAAAGCCCCTACAAAAACAACTAACCACACTTCATTTCCGTCCCAGACTGGACCAATAGCGTTCAAAAAAAGCCTTCTTTCTTCATCTTTTTTTGTGAAAATATTTAACATTCCAACGCCTAAATCAAATCCATCCAAGACGATATAAGCAATAGCGCAAAAGCCAACAATAAAGTACCAAAAATGCTCTAATAAATATTCATTCATAATTTCTCCTTACTTTTTTGTTGGATTAAAAGGGTCTCTATACTCTGTCTCTGTTGGATCTCCTGCCTCATTATCATCTTCTGGCCCATGTTGAATTTTATGGTTAAGCAAGTAGATAAAAAGAACAAAAAGCAACGTATAAAGACAGGCAAACATTGTAATAGAAGAAACTACCTGTCCCGCTTTTAAAGAAGCCGAGACTCCATCTTGCGTACGAAGAAGCTTATAGACAACCCAAGGTTGTCTACCCATCTCTGCAGTAAACCATCCTGCTTGATTCGCAATAGCTGGAAAAAGAACAGAAAACACAAGAGCTCTTAATGTCCATTTAGCATTTTCTAATGTTTTTTTTCTCCAAAAATAAAATGCCAGTAAAACACAAACCACCATAGCTGCCCACAA
The DNA here is from genome assembly GCA_947505635.1 of Chlamydiota bacterium. GTDB lineage: Bacteria > Chlamydiota > Chlamydiia > Chlamydiales > Rhabdochlamydiaceae > CAIJXB01. The sequence continues at coordinate 16,425 of CANNLR010000016.1, read as the reverse complement.
TGCAATCATCAAATGGTAGGTCTGAAAAAGAACAGGAACATTTGGCCACTCATCTTTAGGAAACTCATTAAGCCCCTTCACGGGTGTTTCGAAATTACGAGAGACTAAAAAACTCAAAACACCTGGGATCTTAATTCCATGAACTTTCTCTGCCTTAGGATCAACCCATCCAACAACCCCAATAGGAGTGTAAGGAACTGTTTCATAAAGACCCTCAATAGCGGCTAATTTAATAGGCTGATTAACGGCAACGCCTCTTGCTGTAGAGTCTGCTGATATAAGCTGTAGAACTAAAACAATAGATCCTGCAATGAGGCCTAATTTCATACAAACTCTAGAAAATTCTAGATGTTTTTTCTTTAGCATATAATAGGCACTTACACTCAATATAAAAAAGATACCAGATAGCCAACACCCTAAAACCACATGCGTCAATCTATCTATAGCAGAAGGATTAAAAACCATCTGCCAAAAATCAGTTACAACAGCCCTAGCTTCTAACCCTTCTCCTACAATCTTATATCCAGTAGGCGTTTGCATCCAAGAATTTGCAACAACAATCCATACCGCGCTAAAATGGGATCCAAGGGCTACTAAAATAGTAGATAAATAATGCATTTTAGGAGATACCTTATCCCATCCAAATAACATAATCCCAATAAAACCAGCTTCTAAGAAAAAAGCAAAAACCCCCTCTGCGCCAAGAGCACTTCCAAACACATCTCCAACAAATCGAGAGTATCTTGCCCAGTTGGTTCCGAATCCAAACATTTGCACAAGACCTGTAGCGACCCCTAAAGCAAACGTCAAACCAAACACCTTTATCCAAAACTTCGCAATCTGCTTATATAAGGGATTTTTAGTCCTCATATACATCCCTTCAAAGAAAACGAGCATCAATCCAATCCCTATACTAAGAGGTGGATATATGTAATGGAAAGAGCTTGTTAAAGCGAATTGTATTCTGGATAAAACGACAACATCCATATAAAATATCTCCTATAAATTTAAACCTATCGTACGAATCTTCTGGTAATTAGTAAAGAAAGAATAAAAGAACTATTGTCAGCAACTCCACAAATTCATACACTGTTCATAGGGCTTTTAACCAGAGGACTCTGAATGCACCTCTTTGACTCTTTAATTCCTCTTATGGAAATTGTAGTAATTTCCATAATGATTAATTATCTTCTTTCCTTTTTCTGGAATACGAGATCGATGGATCTTCTATTAGGCGTCCTGGCTTTTCTTGTAATTTTTGTTATTTCTTCTTGGCTAAACTTCCCCATCTTACATAAAATTATGCTTTTAGTAGCTAATGTTGCAGCCATTGGCCTCATTATTATTTTCCAACCCGAGTTAAGGGTTGCTCTTTCTAAATTCAATCTAAAAGGAAAGCGGTTTAAAGAATTCACCGAATATGACAAGTTCTTAGATCAATTGACAAACTCTATATATCGCCTTTCCGAAAAAAAAATTGGGGCTCTTGTTGTATTAGAAAATAAAGACAGCCTCGACGAATTATCTAATAAAGCCATAAGACTTAATGCTGATTTTTCTTCTGAATTACTAGAATCCATCTTTGCTGTGACAACTCCATTACATGACGGGGCAGTTATTCTACGAGAAAAAAAAATCATAGCAGCTTCTGTAATTCTCCCCTTGGCAGAAGACAGCTCTCAATTGGCCCGTTCGATGGGAACCCGTCATAGAGCTGCTTTAGGCGTTAGTCAAATATCTGATGCTTTAATTCTTGTTGTCTCTGAAGAAACAGGTAAGGTCTCTTTAACAAGAGATGGTGTTATGACTCGAGGGGTAAAAGCTGATCGATTCAAAGCTATTATTCAAAGTATTTTCACTCCCCCGGCTCAGAAAGAATTTAAATCTCACTTTAGCTTAAAAGAATGGATTAGCCAATGAAAACTCTATGCAAAAAACTCTTCTTAATAAACTGGCAAAGAAAATCAATTGCTCTTCTTCTAGGAATGGTCATATGGCTTACTGTAAATCACTCCCTAACCTCCACAAAAGTCATTAATAATGTCCCCGTTAAAGTGATTAACCTTCCTATAGGAAAAACAATAGAAGGCATGCAAAACAACGGGAAACTCAGTAAAAAATTAAACCTAACCATCATTGGCAATGCTAATACGCTAAAAGACTTAAATGCAAACGACCTAGAAATTGTCATAGATGCGCTAGGACAACCTGATGAATGGACTACCTCCATCTCTAAAAAAAACCTTGTCTCCTTAAATCCAGAAGTAGATATCAACAAAGGAATTTCTAAGATATACTATCCGAGCTTTTCTTTGCGCATGACTAAACTCATAACTGAAAAAATTCCAGTTGTTGTAACAAGACCTATAGGAGAAGCGCCAAGAGGCTATCAATTTCTTGATGTATGGCCTTATACTCTCTACTTAACTGTAAGCGGACCTGAAGATGTCATTAAAAGATTAAAGACAAAAGAACAAAAAATCACATTCAACTTAAATGATATTTCAAAAGCGCAACTGGATGCTTTATCCTTAAGCCAGTCTTCTGAAAAATCAGATGTAGTAAGTTTTTTCGTCCCCGATCAATGGAAACAAATTCACATCCCTCTCTTATCAGATACACCTTTAGAGTTAGATGAAACAACAGATCAAGTTCTTCGCATAGACTTTCTTTGCCACCATCTAATTCCTCTTGAGTCCCCTATTTTTATATCCTTATTTTACCCGCCAGAATATGAATCTATCTACAATCCTATGACTTTAAAAATTAAGCCAAACAGACTTGTTAGAGAGCAGCATGAGATATTTACAATCAGACCTCTCCTATATGCAAAAGGAAGCGATCGACTTTTTACTCAAATCATTAAAAATAGAGTACAAATTACCATTTTAGTATCCCCCCTTTCACAAAAAGCCTTTCTTGACTGGGGATTACAATTCATTAACCCTATACAATTAGAAGATCAATACGTTGCCACTTTAATGTCTGATGCTTCTGATGAAAACATAAGCGTCATGAAACCAAGCATCCGCGAAGAATATTTAAGAAATCGCTTCAGAAGCTATATGAATCGGTTCCGTCTATTTACAGCTAACGATACAAAATTCGAACTCAATGCAAGAATTGAAGGAAATTACGTAGAAATTAAAGAAATCAAAGAGCATCCAACTCCTTCTCCATAAAACTAAACTCCTTGCATTATTTTTAAAATATGGATACTATCTTCATCGTTCACCGGGGGAGCTCTTAATAAGAGCTGAGATTCACCCTTAACCAACCTGATCTAGATAATGCTAGCGTAGGGAGTGTGGAAAAAGTCCTTTTCGGAGAACACGTTAGAAAAATACATACATATTTTTCTTTTTAACTTTATCTCGGAGAAGAAAATTGATCCTATCCTCTTTTCATAATCGCCTAGCCAGTTTAATAGGAAATCTTTTAGAAAATTACGATAAGGCTCTTTTTGCCCTTCTAGCCCCTTTTATCGCTCCCCTCTTCTTTTATGGGAAAGACCCCATTACAGCCCTCATTCTAACCTATGCAATACTCCCCCTCAGTCTGTTCACAAAACCCCTTGGCTCCCTTTTTTTTGGATGGATTGGAGATCGTCTAGGCTATAAACAAGCCCTTTTTTACTCCCTATCAGGAACAGCCCTTGCCACAATGAGCATAGGAATGTTACCAACTTATAAAACAGTAGGAGCCTGGGCTCCTATTTTTTTAGCTTTAGGAAGAATGTTACAAAGTTTTTTTGCCGCAGGAGAATCTGCCGGAGGGGCTCTTTTATTACTAGAAAACACAGAAAAAAAACGGAGAAGTTTGTTTAGCAGTTTCTATGACATTTCTTCTCTTGGGGGGATGTTTATTGCCTCTATAGCCGTTAGCTCAATGAGCCTTCAAGGATGCGTAGAAAAAAATTGGCGCATCTTGTTTCTGGCTGGAGGGGTAACAGCTCTTCTAGGTCTATTTTTGCGCTATACCGCAAAAAAGGAGGCTGATTACATACCAAGTAAAGAAGAAAAAAACTCTCTTATCAAGATTCTTAAAGAAAACAAGCTAGCTTTGTTAATAATAATACTGGCCTCTGGATTTTCCCACACGACTTACTCGTTTGCCTTTACTTTCATGAATGCCTTTGTACCCCTCATCACAAACACGACTCAAGTAGAAATCATCGGGTTAAATACCAAATTACTTATAGTAGATATGCTTCTTTTACCGTGTTTTGGGTATCTAGCCTATAAATTAGGAAAAGAAAAAATCATGTTAGCGGGCAGTCTTTGCGCTGTAGCGGGGGCCATCCCCCTTTTTCTCCTTCTACCCAGTGCTTCTATCCACACTATTACGATAGTAAGGGTCTTTGTCATCTTATTTGGTGTAGCCTTTGGAGCGTCCTATTATGCTTGGGCTATGGAGCAAGTCCCTTCCAAGCACCGATACCTTATCCTAGCCTTAGGCTCTGCCCTAGGCTCTCAGCTGATTGGAGCGCCTTCTACGGCCATTTGCCTTTGGCTCTACAAAACATCTCATATTACTTTCATTCCAGGCCTGTACCTAGCCTTAACAGGCGTAGGAGCTAGCTTTGCTGTATATTACCACATACATGTAAAAAAAAGCAGGCAGCCAGTCAACCTTACATAACCTGTTTTACAGCACCTGTTTAGGGAGTTGAAAGACTACATTTTCTTCTACAAACACAACATCTTCTACTTGCTGAACACCAAGCTCTTGTAGTTTACTAATACACCCTTGCACAATATATTCCGGAGTAGAGGCCCCAGCTGTCAATCCTATCACTTGCACACCTTTAAGCCAGATTGGATCTATCTCTTTTTCATCATTGATTAAGTAGGACTTAACATTTTGCAAAGCGGCAAGCTCTCTTAAGCGATTAGAGTTTGAGCTACTTGGATCGCCTATGACAAGAATAAGCTGAGTCTGATCTGTGATTTGACTTAAGGCTATTTGTCTATTTGTTGTAGCGTAACAAATAGAAGAGCTAGGCAATGTCTCAATTTGAGGAAACTTTGCAAGTAAAGCTTCTGTAACAACTTTCACATCATGCAAACTAAGCGTTGTTTGGGTTGTATAAAAAAGCTTTTCTGAAGAAGAAAACTGCAATCTCCCCACATCTTCCACATCCTCTACAATTGTAGTAACATCAGGAGCCTCTCCAGCCGTTCCTACTACCTCTACGTGGTTTTTATGGCCAATTAAAATAACTTTATAGCCTTTTGCTGCATACCTCTTAACAGCAGAATGCACCTTAGTAACAAGGCCACAAGTTGCATCAATTTCTATTAAGCCAAGCCTTTTTGCCTGATCTCTTACTGCAGGAGAAACCCCATGGGCTGAATAAATAATTCTAGAGCCAAAAGGAACCTCTTCTAGATCCTCTACAAAAATAGCCCCTTTTCTCTTTAAATCTTCCACAACATGTCGATTGTGGACAATTTCATGTTTAACATAGATAGGGGAGCCAAAGCGCTCTAGAGCTTTTTCGACAGTCTCAATAGCCCTTTCCACTCCGGCACAAAATCCCCTCGGCTTTGAAAGTAATAATTTCATCATTCCCTCATAAAATAGAAAACTAGCATAGAAAAGAAAGCCATTTCTCTACAAGGGCTAAAAAAAAAGCTATTTTTTACTTATCAGTTCTTGATGCTTTATAAAAATTTGAGCAGTTGATTCTGTTGTATTTATCTTTAATTCTTTATGAAAATCCGCTACACCTTCTTGCGAAGCCCTGCTTAGGAATCGATCATATTCTATTAAATCAATTCCTGTTTTCAAAGACTCTACTGTCATTTCTTTTCCAACTAAGCTTCGATTAGCCACTGTTTGTGTATTTGCTTTTATTGGGTCATTTTCTTTTGCTTTAGATCCCAAATCTTGTTGTAGCATATAAGTAGTCCTTATATATCTCTCTGCAAAATTCTCTGCAAAATGAAACATCCTTCCTCCAAAAATAAAAAATTAAAAGTTAGTATATTATAGATTGAAAACGAAATTAAAAACAATAAATTAACATTTGAAATGTTAATTTAAATACTAAATTAATCACACAAGTACCTAATAAATAATTTATTACGTACTAAAAGCAGAAATAACAGCAATATTTAACATATAACCAATTTGCAATTAAAATATTTTTGTGATAAAATAGTTAATATATAAAAATACTATTAATATTAAAATAGGTTTAATTATGATTAGATCAGCACTAAAACTAGGATCTGCAGGGGCTTTCGTAGGAGGAGTTGTATTGGCTGCTAATAAGCTCTATCCGACACCAACAATTATCGAAAAAAGCCCTGCGGAAAAAAAAGCCTCCGATGCATTTGATAATCTTCGGGCAACATTCGCTAAGCGAGTGGAGGCTATGATTACCCCATCGGAGTGCCCAGAAACTAAGGGACATGCAGGGCAACCCCCTTCTTCACAGCCCACGCTCCCAGCAGCTCAAAATGATTCAGCACCTAAAAAATCTGAGCAACAGCATGATTATATACCCATTTTATTAGTATCCGCAGCACTTGTATGTGCTTTTGGCGGCTCCACTTGCCTTACTCCGCTTCTCCTTGGATCTGCAGCCTATAAAGTAGGCATTAACACATATAACTACTATAGCGATCCGAAGAAGTAGACGCTAGATAAAAGATATAATAAAAAATTGATTTTTAATATAAAATATATTACAATGTTAATACATTTATTTAATAATAGGTATTAAAATGAGCGTAGGATCACGAGAATTGATACAGAGCGGATTGAACTATCTCTATCCCCCTAAAGAGTCCGAAGGAACAAACGAAATAGCACGTCCAAAAAATGCGCAAGACACTCTAACTGAAGTTGGAAAACATGCTATAAATTTAATCCATCAAGAAATGAAAATGGAAAATATCCCTAAACTCATATCAGGACTAAGCATCCTTGCGGCTAACTCTTTTATAGACTCTCTTTCGAGCCCTCATTTCTGGATCGGGACTACTACTCTTGCAGCCTGCGGCTTTGCTCACCAACTCAAAAAAAATACTAAGGAAGCCCCAACTCCTGTTCAATTTTCTAAAAACGGCCCAAAGCCCTTAGCTTTAACAGTCACTACATCAGCTGAGACACCTTCACCAATACATACCCCTCCTACTTCTCAGGATGATCTTGCAAGTTATTTTGATGAAATCCAAACCTCTCGCGATGCCATTTCATCACTACCTCTTTATACTGACGCAATTAGTACTGAAGAATTTGGTAGGTTACCAAATCTCAGCAAGTCCGATTATAAAAAAACAGTCTCAATTAAATGTACCCAAGCTCTAGCCGGCATAGAGGAATATATTAAAGCATCTTTGCCATTCCATAAATTATTTCAAACGCTAGAAAATAAAAAGAAAATGGCAGATGACCTCGTAAAAAGCCTTGTTACTGATTCGTCCATAGACGAAACAAAGCTGGCTGAGGTGACTGAAGATTTTAATCAAAGTATTGGAGAAAGTGAGCATCTACTTAGATTGGCTACCAGCATTGAAGGAGGTCTAATTTTTGCTGCTAATCATGATAAGCTTAACCTCAAAGAAACAGGACGTTTCATTACCAATCTTTCTGTACAAAGAGAATTAGCTACCTCTGAGGCAGAGGGATCATTACTCATACACCAAAAAGACTTAACAGCTATTAACAAATTGCTTCCCCTTTATAAGTCAATAGCGGTCCTAAACGAAAATGTAAATGCTAAGAGCTTAGAGTCTGCACTAACTGAATTGAAAAACTTAAAACTCTCTATATCAGAGTTAAGTGAATCACCTCGCCTAAAAGATTTTATGACAAATATTATAAAAGAAGTTGATTCTCACCTAACCAAACTACTAACAGATTCTGTCCACATGGAAATAGGCAACCTTACAGGCCTTATAAATTATCTTTCTAACCCAAAAAGAGCGGAGGCACTTCTCTCATTCCTTAGAACAATCGAGGACAATGAAATTTTCACTCCGAATGAGACCCTCAAAACCGACATGAAAGCACTAAAGGAACTAGCTTCTAAACAAAAAGATTGGCAAGCACCTCACAACCTTGAGCGTATAGCTAAGGAATCTACTGTTGTAGCACTTGTTTGCCTGGGACTCCATTTAGGTATCGGAGCGCTTCATCATCAGTCAAAGTAATTTCGATAGATCGTAAATATAAAAAGCCCTCACTCTCTTTAATAAAGAGTGGGGGCTTTTTGTTTTAAGAAGATACTACATCTGCTACACAACGAAATCCATAGGTGCCATTCATGGTTCCTGGATTGTTGCGGTGTCTATAAGAACAACGCATATCATCTTTTAAGCTCTTCCAACAACCACCTCGAAGTACTCTATACACACCTTGGGCGGGTCCTTTAGGATCATTGGGTTCTTGAATAGAAGTTACATAATAGTTGTAATCATACCAATCACTACACCACTCGTAGACATTTCCTGCTACGTCATACAGCCCATATCCATTGGGAGGATAACTCATGACGGGGGTTGTATCGGAACTGAAAAAATTGGCTTGAGATCTTTCTATATCAGCTCCTGTAGAATACATAGCGTCTTCTATCCCTCCACAAGCTGCAATCTCCCACTCAGCCTCTGTCGGAAGTCTTTTTCCGACCCACTTAGCATAAGCTGCAGCGCCGTACCAGGTCACTCCAACAACAGGGTGTTTACCATAACCTGACTCTACGTGGAGCTTTCCTCCATTTTTCTTGATACGAGACTCTCTTAATCTAATCACATCATTGTTATTCCCATCTTTTTCTGCCCCAAGAGCTTCTAAGAAACGAGAAAACTGCTCATTTGTAACAGGATGTATGTCTATGGCAAAGGGAGAAATATTGATTATATTGCGAGGAGACTCATCTCGGGCTCCACGATTGCTACCCCTTTGAAAAGACCCCCCTGGAATAATAACCATCTTCATAGGAATAGATTCGATCTCCGTTAGCTCTTGCATTTGGGGATGATACCGAACAATAGCTTGCTCTGTTTGAAAAATCGCTCCTGGGTCTGCATCAAACTGAGGACGATGAATTTCTCCTGGATTAATCTGCAATCTAAGCACAGCATCTTTAACAAAATCGGGAGAACTCATCGATGAATCAGATAAAATCTTTTCTATCTCAGGAACTAACAATTTAGGACGACAAGAAGGATCGGGATGTAAACAAGAAGCAAAAAACCCGTCCCATTGATATTGAAATCCCTTAGAAAGTTTAGAAGGAAGAGGAAAACACCCTTGAGGGTATTCCCCAACAAGTTGTTTATAAAGCATTACAGCAAAAGAATACACATCTGAGGCGGCGCAAGACTTGCCTATTTTGTGCTCAGGAGCTAGAGCATAAAAGCTTTCCCAAAAAGAAGACAAATTGGCATTAGGACCCATTTTCTTAATAGCTCCTTCAAGCAAGGAAAGTAAAAAGACGCCCGGAGGAAAAAGATGAGCAAGGCCTGTATCTGTTAGATAAGCGACCGGCCCCTCTTCTGTAAGATTTACCAATACATTAGATGCTTTTACACTTAGGTGATGCAACCCCAAACTATGAATTTTGTCTACAGCAGAAGCTACTTGCAAAGCTATTTGTAATAACTGCTCTTCGGAAAGTTCTTTTCGAGTTGCATATTCTGTCAAATTAGGACAAGGCTCTTCTCCAGAAGTAACCCAATCGTAAGCAACATAACAGTCATTTTCAGAAAAACTTATATTCTGTAGTCTGGCTACATTGGGATGTTCTAAGCTAGCTAAAGAAGGGATCTTTTTTTGCAAAACTTCTTTAGAGGCAGGATCTAAAGACAATCCAAGCCTTTTCAAGGCAGCTTTTCTCTTTAAAATCTGATGTTCTGCCAAAAATAGCGTGCCTAAAGGACTTTCTTCTTTTTCTTTAAGTAAAAGATATTCTCCAATTTGATGCATTTCATCCCTTCCCTTTTAAAAATTTAGCCTTCTACAACACGCCTAAATACTTAGCAAGATACCAAGCTACCCCTAAAATACCCGCTGATACTAGAGCCCAAAGAAAGCTTGGAAGCCATCTTACGCCGCCCCCTAAAGTCCCTCTCACTTCTAAAGTTCCAATTCCATAATCAAACTCATGCTTTTCTTGCTGAACTTTAAAGGCATTAGGCATCTCCCTTACCATGGAATCAAAATCTATTCCTAAAAAACTAGCATATTGCTTCATAAAACCGATGGCATAAATACCCGAAATAGACTGGTGAATAGACCCCTCTTCAATCGCCTCAAGATACCCAACACGAATAGATATAGTATTCTCTACTTCCTTTAAGGTTATATTGAGATCTTTTCTTTTTGTCCTAAAGAGATTACCTATCCTCTTTGAATCTTCGTTCATATGCCTCCGTTATCTTGGCTTAGGGAACGTTCCCTTTTTTACTCTGATATTGTAATATAACAAAAAAGGAAAAAGAATCTATCTTGTTTTTTTCTAAACAAGTAATAAAGTGCTCTCAAACAGAAATATCTCACTTTTTTCAGTGGGTTATGAAGAAGAAGTTTACAAATGTTAAAATGTTATTTCCAACTCGTCTTGAAATTTTACATTTCATTTTTAACCAATTCCTGTCAAAATGAACTTTTCTACACACTTGAGTTTTATGACTAAAAATAGCTCTCCTTCTTGTTTTGTTGCGCAAATCGATCTTTCCTTAAAAGATAAGCTTACAAATGACTTACAAGATCAAGGGTTCACTCTGTCAGAAGCGCCTTACACCTTTTTCTCAGCTAAAAAAGCAGGTCTTTCTTGCAACCTTTATCTTTCAGGAAAGCTCACTGTTCAAGGAAAAGGCAAAGATGAATTTATTTCTTTCTACTTAGAACCTGAAATCTTACAAAACCTAGCTTACACACATCCAGCTTCTTTACATGATTCTTCAGCAAGGATTGGCCTTGACGAAGCGGGCAAAGGAGATTTTTTTGGACCTCTTTGCATAGCTGGAATCTTTATTCCAGAAGGAAATATCGAACAGCTCATCAAACTTGGTGTAAAAGATAGCAAGTTACTAAAAGATGATGCCATCATAGAGATTAGCCGTTCCCTGAAAAAGACCTTTTCCCATAAAGTCCTTAGATTATTTCCAGAAACCTACAACCGCCTTTACCCTAAATTCAATAACCTCAATAGAATGCTTGGCTGGGCTCATGCTACTGTCTTAGAAGAGCTCTCCAAAAACACAGGGTGCAAAAAAGCCATTCTAGATCAATTTGCCTTACCCGATCTTATGAATTCTATTTTGAAAAGAAAAAATATGGATATAGACCTCACGCAAAGGGTTCGAGGCGAAGAAGATCCTGTTGTAGCAGCCGCTTCCATCTTAGCTAGAGCCGCCTTTGTAGAAGGGATCAAAGAGCTTGGGGAAGAAGTTGGAATCCTCCTTCCTAAAGGAGCTTCTGCTATTGTGGTAAAGACAGCTAAAAAGACTTTAGAAACTCACGGCATGCCTATCTTTGATAAAATTGCAAAAACTCACTTTAAAACCTTAAAGGACTTATGTGATGCTCAAGGACCTTCACATTAAAAATCTTGTTCTCATGCAATCTTGTTGCATCGAGTTCGAAAAAGGGCTTACCATCTTAACAGGCGAAACAGGCTCTGGAAAATCTGCTATCTTGCATGGGCTTAAACTTTTACTCGGGAAAAAATTAGACACTTCCTTAATTCGACGAGGAGAAAAAAGAGGGTCTATCCAAGCAAGATTTGAAATAAATACAAAAAACCTAATAGACATCCTCCAAGAATCTCACTTAGAAATAGAAGACTCTACCCTTATTTTATCTCGAGAAATCTCCTCTGAAGGAAAAAGCAAGAACTTTATTAACGACAAGATGGTCTCCCTTTCCTTACTTCAAAAAATAGGCTCTCATCTCGTGCAGATCGTAGATCAGACTTCTCACCATGAGCTTCGATCCAATGAGCGTCAACGAGAGCTCTTAGATCTTTTTGGTTCTTTAAAGGAAGAAGTTTCGTCATTTGGATCTCTTTTTGAAGAAAACAAACAAAGAAAAATCGAAAAACAAAAACTAGAAGAAAAAGAACAGCAAAAAGAGAGAGAACTCACTTTTTGCCTAGAGCAACAAAAAGAACTTTGCAGTTTGCAACTTAAAGAAGGAGAAGAAGATCTCCTCTTCCAGGAATACACCCTTTTTTCTAAATCTCAAGAGATTCTAGAAAAAAAAAATCAGCTGTATACCGTTTTAAGCGAAGGATCCGAGAGCGCTTTAGCGAAAGTGAATAAATCAAAATCCCTGCTACAAAGCTTAAGCTCTTACCATAAGACATTTCAAGAATGTGCTGAACTTATTGAACAATCCTTTCTTTCCCTACAAGAAGCTTTGCATTTATTAGGAAAAACCTCTTCCTTTTTTGAAGCAGATCCTAAACGTCTTTCTTTTTTGGAAGAAAAACTGACTCTCATCCATCGAATGAAAAAAAAATATGGCCCGACTGTTAATGACTGGGAACTTTATAAAAAAGAATTAGAAAGAAAAATAACCGACTTTGAGGCTCTAGAAGAAACTAAAAAAAGGCTCAGCACTACAATAGCCCTTACAGAGGGGAAACTTTCCTTACTAGGAGAAGAGCTCACCCAGAAAAGAGTTCAAGCAGCAAAAAAACTAAGCTCTTCTTTACAAGAGGAACTTAACTCTCTTAATATGGCTGGGACTACGATTGATATTCAAATAACAAAACAAAACAGGTCTCAAACAGGAGAAGATTCCATTTCTTTTTGGTTAGAAACTAACACAGGAGAAGCTCCTGTCAGTATAAAAGAACACTCCTCCGGCGGTGAGCTCTCTCGCCTTTTACTTGCTCTTAAAATCTGCCTTGCAGAAAAAAACAACATTCCAACTCTTATTTTTGATGAAATCGATGCTAATGTAGGAGGACAAACAGCCAAAATGATTGGAAAAAAGCTCCTCACTCTTTCTTCTCACCATCAAGTAATCTGCATCACTCACTTTCCTCAAGTGGCTACTTTTGCTTCTCATCACCTCCTCGTTCAAAAACAAGAATCTAATAACAGAACCTTTTCAACCATCGAATCTCTAGATAATCAAGCTCGGCAAAAAGAGCTTTTACGCATGCTTGGCGGAAAAAGCTTACAACAACTCTTATAAAAATTGATTTTATAAACAAAATAAAATATTACTAAGACAACAACAACAACGTGAGTTTTTATGCTTGGTAAAGTTATAGGATTTTTTTCTTCGAAAGGCTCTCAAGAGGTTACACCTCATCTAACAAAAAACAGCCTTCAAACTATTGACTTACTTAACAAGTTATATAAGGGGGAAGAACCTCTTAATACAGCCAGCTGGAATCGTCTTATGGAAAACTGTCAAAGTCTTGTCGAAAAGCCTGAACATCTTATCCTTATTCAAAATCTAGTCTTAAAACTATTAAATGAGGGCTCTACAGAAAAAGCTCAAGACTCCTTACCCACTCCTCCTCCAGATCTTGAGGCCTTAAAAAAGCTACTAAGTGAAGGAGTCTTATCAAAAGATTTCACCCCTAAGACATCTGCTAAAAACAATGTAGTTCATTTGCTTTCTTCTGAGGCCGTGGCAAAAAAAGGTCCCCAACCTGAACTTGTCCTAACAAAAGAAAATGTCTCAGTTGATTTACAAACGATACAACCTCTATTAAATAACGACATTTATGCTGATCTACTCAACGATTATTTTACTTTCTTGATGGAACGAAAATCATCTTCTATAGACAAGGAATACGGGGTAATCTCTGAGAGCCCAAGTCATACCGTTACAGCGCTAAGACCGCAAGAAACTTTGATTACCCAAACAAATACGGACATCTTAATTACAGCTAAGCAAGTCTTTCGCTTAGGTCCGCCACCAGAAAATCTTTCAAAAGAGGCATCTGAAATGAAAAAAGGATGCTTTGTGACAGCTATTATAAACACAAAAATCCCTATAACAGACTTAAGAGAAGGCAACACTTCGAGAAGCTCAGGCATTACAACAAAATATATGATCTCCGCACCTTTTAAGTCTGAAGAAGAAGCTGCCTCACTCTTGCCCTTAGAAAGAATCAAAGACGAGGACCGTCTGCAAGAATCTGAAGAACACCAGGAACCTGCAAGAGAAAATACACTTTCTATCCTTCGGGGGGAGAAAGTAGCCCCTGCCATGAAGCTAGCAGGATCTCAAGACCTTTACCTTCCTAAGCAACTAATAGCCGACTGGGATCGAATAGCTCCTCTTTCCTATTCCAACAAAGATACAGGGGTCTCAAAGAAGTTTGAAAACATCCAAAATCCAAAGGGTAAAGTTGAAGAACTCACAGCTCTAAACAATTTATTAGGAGGCCAGCTCCCTAAATTAGGAGAGTTGCTAACGCAAACTCCCTTCGCTAACGTCGTGATGCGACTCCAATCCTATCCTATCCAAGATATAGTTTCAGATATGCCGGAGCCGTTTATTGTTTTAGATATGGTAAAAACCGATGCAGATGCTTACCCTGCAAACTCTATCAAGACGACAGATCAGAAAATTTTGGTCTCACAATCTAGTGAGCACCTATTAATTGAACACACCTCTTTATTAGTTCCTGAAAACATCCACACACAAAAACAGCAATTTACAGCAGTTAAAATAGCTATCCAGATTCCTCTTTCAGAAATAAACAATAAAAAAGGAACTTGGGCGGATTCTCAACTCCAAGCTCAATATCTATTTTCAAATCCTTCTTTTTCTAAAGAAGAAGCTCTTGCCATCCAACCATTCATGCAGGCAACATTTACCCGATTAGAGCCCCCTTCCAAAGAACCTGAATCTTTTCCCCATCAGCTAGAGACCCCTCAAACACTAGGTAAAACATCTCGTTCTCATAAATCAGGGCAAACTCCTGCAGCCTCAGGCTCCGGATTTAAGCTTTTTGGCAACCCTGGCAAAACTGTGCGAGATACGGTTGCGTCATTGGAAAATGATGCAAAAAAAACAATCATTAAACATAAGAAGCCCGACCAAGACGCTAAGTAGTAGTTTTCAGCTCTTACAAGTCCATTCTTTTGGGAGCTAAAAACAACCTATTGACATTACTTAGCCCATCCAACTATGATGACATTTTTATGTAAGGAGTTCTTTTGTGAAGTACTATATCCCAGCTCTAAGTCTATTTTCTTGTGCATCTACCCTTTTTGGGACCGATTATTCTTTTTTAAATGAAGACACCTTCGTAAAACAAAAATCTATCTGGCATTTCGAATCTGACTACAGCAAAGTAGGGGCTGCCGAAATTACTACCTCTGATGTATCTGGATCAAAATTACACTATTCTGAAGGCAACGCCTCCATGTACTTTAGTCATTTTATTAATGATGAAAATGCGTTAGCTTGGCAAATTGGAGCCAACTATGTTGATATAGACTGGGATCAGAACCCAAGATTTACAGGAAACAATTATCTTTATGGGCTTACCTCTCTTAGTTGGATCTCTAATTCTATCGAAAAATGGAGATGGGTTATCAATGGAGGTCTATCTGTAGATACTAATACATGGGACTTTGGAAAATCTGCTGTTTACTATACAACTCTTTGGGGTAGATACCAACAAACCTCTCATCTAGGTCTCCATATGGGATTTTTCGCTTATTATGGGGCTTTAAATGGCTACGTTCTTCCGATCTTAGGACTCGACTGGTGGATGTCTTCAAAATGGGAGCTTCGCGCTGTATTCCCAATTGACGCCTCAATCAACTACCACTTCACAAAACATTTAACAACCTCTATTTTAACAACATCTATGGGGGGACCTTACCGTTTCCCAAGAAGAGCTCATGATGGAATTGACTCTTTTGATGATGGGATTTTTAAAATCTACTCCACAACAGTAGAATGGAATCTTAAGTTTGCAGAAAAAGATTACTTTTCTATAGGAGCCGGTGGCGGATGGGATTTTGGTGGATGGATTCAGATTGCAGACTCCCATAGTCATGATAAAAAGTACTATAATTTCAATGGCGCTCCTTACGGACGAATCTTTGCGAATTTAACATTTTAACAAGAAAGGCTAAATAGCCTTTCTTGTTAAAGACTGTAAAAACTATGACTGCATTAAGAAAAAGGAATTCACAAACATATTGTAATGTCCTTCATCGTAATTTTGCACTTCACATTCCATAGCCATTAAATACAGTTGATTTTTGATCATTAAAGCACGGCCTTTAAAATAAACGCCTCCAGATCTAATGAAAAAGTCTAAGGCTTCATGGCCTTCTACTAAAACTAAATCTGCAAATCGCAGTTGATTATTAGGGTTATGAGTCAAAATTCCATTTAAAAAAGCCTCTAAACTCGCATGA
Organism: Chlamydiota bacterium; assembly: GCA_947505635.1. GTDB lineage: Bacteria > Chlamydiota > Chlamydiia > Chlamydiales > Rhabdochlamydiaceae > CAIJXB01. The sequence goes on along the minus strand of CANNLR010000016.1, from coordinate 61 downwards.
GCAAATTGTTCATCCACGAAGTCTGGATATTGAGCAACTAACAACATGAAAATTGCTTTTG
>CANNLR010000015.1 GCA_947505635.1 Chlamydiota bacterium | reverse complement strand
TGAAGAATTTGCTAAAGATCATCTTTTCTACTCATTTGCGGGTCTTGCCCCAAATGACAAGACCACTGCTCAATCTCAAAGGGATGAATTTTCTCGCCAACTTAGCGAGCAGACCGGACTTCCGGAAATCCGGGCTGACGACTGGGGAAAATTATTTTTTCTTCTATCAGAGAAAATACAACATGGAAGAGTTATTGTTCTATTTGATGAAATATCTTGGATGGGAGATCAAGATCCTGATTTTCTGGGAAAAGTAAAAAATGCATGGGATCAAAAATTTAAAACAAATTCAAAACTTATTTTTGTTCTCTGTGGATCTGCATCCGCCTGGATCGAAGAAAATATTCTTAGCAACACAGGATTCCTTGGGAGGGTATCTTATACCCTAGTACTAGAAGAACTTCCTCTTCCCGATTGCAATTGGTTTTGGGGAAAGGCCGCGAAGAACATTTCAAGTTTTGAAAAGCTTAAACTCCTAGCTGTTACCGGAGGGATCCCCAAGTACCTTGAGGAAATTGATCCATTGATCAGTGCTGAAGACAACATTCGACAATTGTGTTTCAGAAAGGGAGGCTTGCTTGTTGATGAATTTGATCATCTTTTCTCAAATATTTTCAAAAGAAAATCTCCCCTGTATCGTGAGATTGTTAAAGCTCTAACCTATGGATCCAAGGAACCGGCACAACTTGCAAAGGAGCTTAATGTCGAAATTACAGGATTATTTAGTGAGTATCTTGAAGAGCTTGTTTTATCTGGTTTTATTAGAAGAGATTACACATGGCATGTCAAGACCGGACAGGATTCGAAGCTAAGCAAGTTTCGACTTAGTGACAACTACGTTCGTTTCTATCTAAGATATATTGAAAAATATCTAACTAAAATAGATAGGGGAGGTTTTGAGTTTAAATCTTTGATGTCCTTACCTGAATGGAATACAATTATGGGACTTCAATTTGAGAATCTCATTTTGAATAACCGAAAACTCCTCTACCACGCCTTAGGAATAAACCCGGAAGACATCATCAGTGAAAATCCTTTTTATCAAAAATGCACGACCAAACAACCTGGGTGTCAGGTCGATTATATGATAGAAACAAGATTTCAAACTCTTTATATTTGTGAGATCAAATTTTCTAAGAATATCATTGGACATGAAGTAATCAACGAAGTTCAAGACAAAATCGATCACATGATCCGACCTAAAGGGTTTTCTTGTAGGCCAGTATTGATACATGTTAATGGCGTTAACGATGATGTCATCGAAGCTAACTATTTTGCATCAATTGTGGATGTGGGGGAATTTTTACAATAGGCTGCGTTCTCCTCCAATTCATAAAACAAAGCGCATCCTTCTTTCATAGATAGGAACTCAAGGAACGGCCCCTTTAGCTCCCTTTTCATACCAATCTTTTAAAGCTATAATAGACTTTTCGATCGCTGAGGAAATTTCTTCTTGAGGAGTCTCTCGAGAAAAATATAAGGGCTTTCCAAAAACACAAGCAGTCTTTCCCCACAACTTAGGAAGTTTTCGCTTGCTTGGCCAAAGGGCAAAAGTGCCATGTAAATAAGAAGGAACAACAGCTGCATCCGTCCTGGAAATTAAAAGAGAGATACCAGGTTTCATTGGCTGAAGTCCCCCATGAAGAGATCTTTTCCCCTCAGGGAAAATAATTACTTTTTTTCCTTCTTTCATCAACTTAACAATCGTTTTGAAAACAGCTACGTCTTGCGCTTTACCCGATACTGGGTGGGCATTTAACTTGCGAATGAGCCTTCCAAATAAAGGTGCATCAAAAAGAGTTTTTCTTGCAAGAAAGTGCACTTCATAAGGTGTTGAAATGGATAAAAGAGGTGGATCATAAAAAGATACATGGTTCGCAGCTAAGATAACAGCGCCTTTAGGAATATGACTTTTACCATAAATTTTATGCCGATATAAAATAGCAAAAAACCAAAAAACTAAAAATAAAATAGTCTTATAGAGTGCATTATCAGAATTTTTTAGCCAGCCTTGCATGCTTTTTTCTTTGTTAAAATATATTGATGTAAAATTTCTACTACTTGAAGAATTGTTAAGTCGGAAGAATCTAAAACAAATGCACCTTCAGGACACTTCAAAGGAGCAATCTCTCGATTTATATCTTGAGCATCTCTTTTTTCTGAAGACTCCAGCACATCTTGTAATTTGATCTTTGAGGTTGGATCTTTTTCCAAAATCTCTTTATAACGTCTTTCAGCTCTAACCTCTGGCCTTGCTGTCAAAAAAATTTTAATCTCAGCATTTGGAAACACAACAGTACCAAGATCCCTTCCTTCAAAAACAAAACTCCCCTTACTTGCATATTCTTTTTGTATAGGAAGAAGAGCTGCTCTAACTTCTTTTATAGCAGCGATCTTAGAAGCCATCTCTGTGATTTCTTTTGTCCGAATCTCTTGAGTAACATTGATCCCAGCAACAAAGTACTCTTTATTTTCACCTTCTTCTTTAAGAGAAAAAGTAAAACTATCTAAGGAGGGTATGGCATGATCCCAACTTATTTTTTCATGAGCTACCCACCAAGCTAACGCTCTATACAATGCTCCTGTATCGAAAAAAGAAATTAGAAGCTTCTTTGCAAGAAGCTTTGCTATCGTGGACTTGCCAGTCCCTGACGGACCATCAATGGTAATGATCATGAATTAGCCGTGTAGTTTGAGATAAAAATATACAATAGGGGCTGTTAAGAGTAAAGAATCCACCATATCTAGAATTCCGCCAAGACCTGGTAAATTATTACTGTCTTTTACAACAGCATCTCTTTTCAATAAAGATTCAGCTAAATCTCCCACTTCCCCACCAAGACCTACGCACAGTCCTAAAATAACAGCAGACATCATAGGCAGATTAAAAAGAGGAGAATCAATCCAAGTTCCCATCAAACTCATACAAATGCTAAAAATCACTGCACATACAATTCCTGCAACGGCTCCTTCGATCGTCTTTTTTGGACTTAAAAGAGAAGCTAATTTAATTCGTCCCCAAAGTCTTCCAACAAAATACGCTGCAACATCTGTGATTTTTGTGACTACAATCAAATATACAAGCCACCATCTTCCATCCCAAGAGGTCCCATTAGAGGACATTGGATATAAAATGGCCAACATAAAACTCAAAGGAACCGAAACATAGCAAACGCCAAAAAATTCTACTGCGACGTGCACAAGAGCATCACTTATGTCTTTAAAATGAAGAAGAAAAAAAACTACAGCTCCTACACAGAGCACAATAGCTGGCATCTGAGAAAACACGATTAACTTATGAGCTGCAAAAAAGGCAAACACCTCACAGATTGCTATTACAATCATAGTTTTCACAGCAGGACGCAATTGCTTAGCTCGAGCAAACTGCGCATACTCCCATACCCCAATACCTGCAAAAGCAGCCACACATAACACCAATAAAGTCTTAACTAAAAAATGATCCGAAAAGATCATCAATCCAGCAAGAATGGCTATAGCTATTGAAGAAACCACAAGTCTTTTATGTAAATCAGTTAATTGTTTCTGAATCATGCTCCCCCTAACCTTCTGCTTCTTTTTTGAAATTCACTAATTGCATCTAATAAATCTTCTTTTGTAAAGTCAGGCCATAATGCCCTAGCTATATATACCTCTGTATAAGATAATTGCCAAAGTAAAAAATTACTCAACCTTTGCTCTCCACTTGTCCGAATGAAAAAATCTGGATCTCCAAAATCTGCTGTGTCTAAATAACTCGAGATAAGAGATTCTGAAACATCCTGTTTTTTAATATGACCCTGCTCTAAATCTTCAACTATCTTCGAAAAAGCTCTTTTAATTTCATCTCGTCCCCCATAATTCAAAGCTAGGACAAGCTTAATTTTAGACCCACTTGCAGTTGCCTGTTTTGTCGTTTCAATTATTTCCTGAACAAAACTCGGCAGCTTAGAAAGATCCCCAATCGTTGCTAACTGCACAGATTCTTTTAACATAAATGGGGTGTTTTCTTTCAGATAAAAAGAAATCACTTTCATAAGTTCGCTAACTTCTTCTTCAGATCGCGTCCAGTTTTCCGTAGAAAAAGAATACAATGTAAGTACCTTGACTCCAAGATGTGAACAAAAACGAACGATCTCTGTAGTAATTTCAGCCCCTTTCCAATGCCCATACATAGAAGAAAGCCCCTTTAGCTTAGCCCACCTTCTATTCCCATCCATAGTAATTGCAATATGACGAGGGACTCCTAAAGATTTAACTTCCTGAACTCGCTCTTGAAAAAGACTTACCGGCGCTTCTATTGTATTCAACACTACACTCACAAAAAAATATTAAAATAAGGGTTTTAGATAAAGAGTCTTTTCTCTTTCTGGCCCATAAGAGACAAAAGAAATTGGACAAGAACAAAGAGCCTCTATTTTCTTAAGATAGCCTTTTGCTTGGGAAGGCAAGTCTTCATAAGAATGAATCTCCTTAATAGATTGATTCCATCCTGGAAAATTTTCATATATAGGTTTTATCCGGTCCCAATCAGAAGTCATGGCTGGAGGAGTGTCTAACTTCTTTCCATCTAGTTCATATCCCACGCAAATCTTAATTGTTTTTAAAGAATCTAAAACATCCAATTTCATAACTGCAATAGATTGAACCCCACTCAACCGAAGAGAATTCCTTACTAAAGGAGCATCAAACCATCCCATACGACGTTTTCTCCCTGTTGTTGTAGCAATCTCTCTTGCCTCTACATTATTTAGAAATAATTCTTCATCTTCTTTCGATAAAGCAGTAGGTAAGGGACCATTCCCTACTCGAGTCGTATAAGCTTTAACAACGCCAACAACATGTTCAATAGAAGAAGGCCCAACTCCAGCTCCGGCTAAAACTCCAGCAGCTATTGTACTCGATGATGTAACATAAGGGTAGGTTCCAAATGTCTGATCTAGATAAGATCCATGAGCTCCCTCAAAAAGAACTTTTCTTTTTTCTTGCAGCGCATCTGCAACTTCCTTTTCTACTGTAGAAGAAATATAAGGACGCAGCTTATCTATATATTCTTTCCAATCTTTTTCTATAGCAGAAAAATCTATTGGAGGTTGCTTAAAAACATGAACAAGTTCTTGATTTTTCATGGAAACAACATGTTTTACATGTTCCATACACTTTGTTAAATCAAGCATTTCCCCTAATTGAATTCCTATACGATTAGCTTTATCTGCATAACAAGGGCCAATGCCCTTACCTGTTGTCCCGACAGAAAAGCTTCCTTTAGCCTGCTCATACAAAAGATCTAGTTGACGATGATAAGGTAAAATTAGATGAGCAAAAGAAGATATGAAAAGCCTGTCTTTCAAAATAAATCCCTCTTCTTCTAAAGAAGTAATTTCTTTTACTAAAGAAGCAGGATCTACAACAACCCCTCCTGTTATATAACAAATAACTTTGTCATATAAAACCCCAGAAGGAATCAAATGAAATTTATATTCTTTCCCCTGAGCGATAACTGTATGGCCTGCATTATTCCCTCCTTGAGAGCGAACAACAATATCTGCTTTTTTTGAAAGCAAATCTATAATCTTACCCTTACCTTCATCACCCCACTGGGTTCCTATCACAATAATTCCTGACATACACTCTCTTAAATCACAAAATAGTATAATTTAAAAACAGCATAACTGATCTTCTAAATTGAGTGGAATGTATTTTTTTGTAAAAAAGTAATGAACGAAAAAATAGAAATCTGTCTAAAGCCCCCATAGCCTTTTTTATTTAACTAGACAGAATCCTAAGATGTCGATATCCTTTTATTTATTTTTTCATCTAGAGGACCTGAGGATTATGCATAAGACAAAAAGATGGCAATCCATTCTAATTTTAGCTGTTACAGTTTTAACGCTCTACAATATACTCCCCACAATTTTCTTTTACACAAAACCTCTTGGGACTCCTATCAACGAACCCAAAGCAAATGAATTATCCATCCAGATCTCCAAAAGGATTAACTCTCTTGAGTCTGAATCCGTAAGCTGGCTAAAATCTTTTTGTGCTCTACTTAGCATCAAGCCAAAGGAAATTCAACTCAGTAAAGAGAATGTACAAAATATTCAAATTACCTTTACAACCCCCGCCGATGCTAAAGTATTCAAAAGATACCTACCAAAAGCTGGAGCCCTAATCCCTTTTGTTCCCGCTCAATTATCTCTTTACGGCACCACCTCTGAAATAGAAGATAAAACAATTACCTTACAAAGAAATATTGGAGTTCACTTCGACCCTAATCTCGTAGATAATTTCTTCCAATTTTCTACAAAATTTAATGATCGAGGCCAGGCCTCTTCCCTCTATCAAGATCTTGTTAAAGATAGACTTATACAAGTTGCCCTTTCCCTTGGAGGTCCAAGTCAAAATGCACAATTTACAGAAGCTCTTAAATCTTCAAAAGATGAAATACTAAATTTAGAACTTTCCTCTTTAATAGCTGACAACCTTGTTTCTTTTGTTCAAACTTTTGGAGACACTTCGGCCCTTTCTAAGCGCTATTTTTCCACTTTCTTAGGGGCTTCTGAAGAAGGCAAGGCTTCATTTGTTCAAAATATAATTAAAAAGATTACACAATCTGCATCCTCTCTCACCTCGCAGATTGCCACGTTAAATAAAGAAGAATCTGAGCTGAAAGAACAAGGGAAATATTTAGATGCTACAAAAATACAACTAAAAGACGTTCTCTCGAGCAAACTTTCTTTACTTAATAAGGGAATTGATCTTTTACAAAAAAACACATCTTCTTTCACAAAAGACTCTACACCTTGGACCTATGCTAACATAGCCTCCTCTATGCAACAAAGTTTTGCTAATATGCAAAATGGATCTTTTATTCAAACATTACCTCTTGTAGAAAAGAATCCTTTTATCGAATCTATTCAAGTCAATTGGCAAAATGGATCGATGCTACTCAGTTTATATCCAGATATCTTGCAATTACAACAAGCTCTTGCTCAAACGCAAGAAAAAAAACAAGATATTGTCGAAGGATTTATATTTAATGAATTAGCTTACGTTTCTCGTCAAACAGATGAAATTTTAACTCCTTCTCAAGGAGGATTTCGCATTCTTCTTTCAGAACTAGAAAACAGTAAGAGCTTCTTAACTCTTAAACTAGGCTCTATCGCTGAAGCAGCAAGCAGAGAAATTAAAAATTTAATCATCTCCACTTGGGAGCCTAAACATCCTGACCTGCAATCCTCTGTTTTTCCTATTATCGATTATTCTTCTTATCTCCAACTCCCCGCAGATCAAAAAAATCTTAGCCTAGTTGTATATTCTCCTGTTTGTTCAGATGAAATGCCGAAGCAAGGATTCCGGATGAATTCTATCTACGTCATCGCAAAAGGATTAGGGAAGATTGTCAAAAGTATGCAGTCTGATCCAAATTCTTCTGAAGCTCAAGTATTTTTACAAGACTTCCAACAACTAAGATCTCTTCTAAGTAAGTCTGGATATATGAGCTACGAAGCCTCTCTTCTTAGCTTAGGAAAAGAATTTGCTGGAGATTTTATTTTTGAAGCCTCCGACTACTTTCAAAATATTTTAGCTGCGTCTAGAGAAGACTTCTATGTTAAAGGAACAAAACGATATGCTGTTCTAGAATTCACAAACATAGAACAAAGAATTTTAACTGAAAATAAAATCGACTCTAAAATACACGAAGACTTACTAAAATGGAGAGATGATTATGTATCTGCTCAGCTTAGTCTTAAAGGCGCATCTCGCTTCGACATCCCAAAACCTACACATAATATTTTACTCAGCAACATTAAATTAAGCACTCTTAAATACTTTAGAGGGGATGACCGTAAAATCCTTCATTGGGGATTAGATCTTTCTGGAGGAAAAACAGTTCTAATGGAGCTTCGCGATTCTAACAACAAGCTTGTAACGAATGAAATTGATATCAAGCAAGGGATTAATGAGCTCTATAGTCGAGTTAATAAAATGGGTGTTTCTGAAGTAAACATTCGCCAAGAAGGCAACTTAATCACTTTAGATTTCCCTGGATCTCAATATCTTTCTGCTACAGAACTTGTAAAAGCTTCTTCCATGTTCTTTCATATTGTCTATGAAAAGTTCACGCCAAACAACTCAACTCTTTCTGGATATGTAAGTAAATTCTTACAAGAGATCTGGAATGAGGCTGTTGTGACTAACCAAAAAGAAGCTGAAGAGATCAATAGAATTGCTTTTAAGCACCTTTACGGAGAGTCCTTAGACCCTGATGTTATCCAGCCACGAAGCGAGTCTGCAAAAATATTATATGAGCAAGGTCTCAGACTAAGCAATCCATTAGACACTGACACTTCTAATTTATTTAATGACACTTATGCAAAGATTGCCTTATTTCGGGGAGATGATTACACAAATTGGCAAGGACAAACTCATCCCTTACTTATTGTATTTAAAAATTATGCATTAAGCGGATCTGATTTAGAAAACGTTCATGCTTCTTATGATCCTTCTAGAGGTAACTTTCTATCCTTTAATGTACAAGGTTCTTACACTTCTAAGCAGGGAATTAAAATCAGTCCAAGGGATGATTTTTCTGCCTGGACAACTCCTTTTTGCAAAGAAAAAATTACAGGAACAACTAATGGTCAATTTTCTCATAATTTAGGATGGAGAATGGCTGTTATATTAAATGGATCCATCATCAGCGCTCCAACTTTGGACTCCCCTCTTAGAGATAGTGCTATGATTACTGGCAGTTTCTCTCAAAGAGAAATCAGCCAATTAGAAGCAGATCTTAAAGCAGGTTCTTTAACATTTACCCCTAAAATCCTTTCAGAACAAAACGTAAGCCCTGAGCTTGGAGCTAAAGAACGAAATATGGGAATTTGGGCTACAATCTTAGCTCTTGTTCTTGTTATTGCCGTTATGATCGGTTATTACAGGTTCAGCGGACTTGTCGCTTCCGTTGCTGTTCTTTTCAATCTATTGATCATGTGGGCAACTTTACAAAATATCCAAGCAAGGCTAAGTTTATCTAGTTTAGCAGGTCTTATTCTAACAGTTGGGATGGCTGTAGATGCAAACGTTCTTGTTTTCGAAAGAATTCGAGAAGAGTTTTCTTCTACTGGAAGAATCGCTTCTGCTGTACAAGCAGGATATAAAAAAGCTTTTTCTGCAATTTTAGATTCTAATATCACAACAGTTATTGCAGCCTTAATTTTACTGCAATTTCATTCAGGTCCGATCAAAGGCTTTGCTGTTACATTAATTATTGGAATAATTTCTTCCATGTTTACAGCTCTTTTTATGACAAAGTATTTCTTTTCTCGCTGGATTCAGAATCCAAAGCACAAATCTCTTACTATGATGAACTGCTTCAAAGCGAAGAAATTTAACTTTCTCCGATACGCAAAGCTCTCTATGATTGTCTCTGTTGTTGTTATCGTACTTGGAGGATCTTTATTCATCTCTGAAAGACACTCTTTATTTGGAATGGATTTTACAGGTGGGTATTCCTTAACATTAGAGCTTAAACCTTCTCAAGACCTTTCCTACAGATATGTTGTAGAAGAGGCTCTTGTTTCAGCAGGAGCTAAAGCGCAAGAAATTCAAGTAAGAGAACTTTCTCCTTCTAATAATATCCGGATCTTTTTAAGCAGATCCTTAGAACTCCCTGGAAGACCCCTAGCAGGAACTGCTGAAGCCTCTACCGGGAATCTCCCAATAGAGTGGATTCTTTCCTCTTTGCAAAAAGAAGGAATTCAGCTTACAGAATCCTCTCTTGCAAACATAGGGCAAAACTGGTCAGAAGTCAGCGGACAAATGTCTAAAACTATGAGAAATAGTGCCATTTTAGGGCTCCTAGTCGCTTTATTTTGCATATTTATTTACATTGCTATCCGCTTTGAATTCAAATATGCGATCAGTGCAACCATTTGTCTTTTGCATGATATTGTGTTTACGTTAGCTTCTATAGCACTTCTTCATATTTTGAAAGTACCCGTACAGATTGACCTTACAATAATTGCGGCACTTTTAACCATTGCGGGATATTCCCTAAATGACACCATTATTGTATTTGATAGGATTCGAGAAGAAACAAAAGCAATGAAAAGAGCTCACCTTCCTGAGCTTATTAACCACGCGTTAAACATTACTCTAAGTCGAACCATTTTAACTTCAGGCACAACTTTACTTGTTCTTATTCCCCTTGTTTTTATGGGAGGCAGTACAATTTTTGGATTTGCTCTAGTCATGGCCATTGGAGTAGTTTTTGGAACACTTTCTTCTTTATTCATAGCTGCTCCGTTAATGCTATTTTTTCATGAAAAAGAAAGCAGAAAACAACAAAGAATAGCGGTTAAAGACTAAGATCAGTATGTTGTAGTTTTTTGATAAGGCGTTTTATCCGAGAAATTCTCATAAAACGCCTTAATCTTTGAGCAGAAAAAAATAATCACATAAGGGATATACGTAATGCTGCAGCCGCCGATCCCACAAGATCTCACTTGGGTTTACCCTAAAACAGATCCAGAATGGGTAAAAACGATTATTAAAGAATTTAACATTCATGCGGTAACGGCTCAAATCCTTGCCTCCCGTGGATTTTCTTCTTTAGAAGAAATTCACGAATATCTTTATGCTAAACTTCCCAACCTATGTGATCCTCAATTATTTCCTGATATGGATAAAGCCGTCGAACGAATTGGAAAATCTCTCTCCAACAAAGAAAATATTCTTATTTATGGAGATAATGATGTAGATGGAATCACAGCAACAGTCCTACTCACAGAGTTCTTACGCTACGTAGGTGCTAATGTCTTTTTTTATGTTTCAAATAGAACTTCTCTTAAAAAAAGCCTGATGAGTGATGCGCTCGACTATGCAGTGAAAAACCAATGCAAATTACTTATCACAGTAGATTGCGGAATTACCGCGGCAAATGAAATGACTCATGCAGCAGAGCAAGGGGTTGATATCATCATCACTGATCACCATGAGCCAACAGCAAAACTACCTCATTGTATTGCCACTTTAAATCCAAAACTTTTAAATAGTACCTACCCTAATAGGGAGTTAACTGGCGTTGGTGTCGCTTTTAAACTAGCTCATGCCTTCACTAACTTCTTAATTGCCAATGGAGAAGTGATTGCTAATAAAATCGATCTAAAAAAATACTTAGATCTTGTGGCCCTTGGAACCATTGCCGATATGGGCTCCTTAATAGGAGAAAATCGAATCTTAGTCCGCTATGGATTAAAACAACTACGCAAAACAAAACGAATTGGCCTTTCCAAGTTATTTTCCATATGTGATCTCAAAATGGGAGAAATCACCCCCATTGATATCGCCTCTAAGGTAGCTCCAAGACTTAATAGTTTAGGAAGAATCGCAGACCCTATCAAAGGGGTGGAACTCTTACTTATTCGAGATCCTATAGCTGCAGAAGCTCTTGCTAAAGAGCTCGACTTAAATAACTCTGAGCGGCAAAAAATTGAACGTAAAGACTCTGAAGATGTCGAACGCTATATTCTACAAAATCCCCAGATTCTTAAAGAAAAAGCCATTATTTTAGCTTCGGATCAATGGCATCCTGGCATTATCCCGATTATTACAGCCCGAATAGCAAAACAATACAATAGACCTACTATTATTATCGCAATAGACCAAGGCGTTGGAAAAGGATCGATTCGCACCATTCCAGAATTTCCACTTCTAGCTCATCTAAAACAAGCATCTCATTTACTTGAGAATTTTGGAGGACACAATTTTGCAGCAGGCCTTTCTATCAAAGAAGAAAATATCCCAGCCTTTACAGCATTATTTATTGCAGCAGCCAATACCTGCTTACAAGATCAAGACGTCCTAACGAAACTGTCTATTGATGCAAAATTGCATTTTAAAGATCTCACTTTTGATTTTATGGAGTCTTTCAGCTTATTAGAACCTTTTGGACATGACAACCCCCCTCCTATCCTGTCTTGCTCAGCCAAACAAATCTGGCCGCCTAAAGTTGTTGGGAAAACTCATTTAAAACTCTATTTAGAAGAAAATGATCGACTATTAGAGGGAATCGGATTTGGTATGGGAAATAGGAAGTCTCGTCTTTCTAAAAAAAATCTCAGCCTGGATATTGCTTTCACCCCTCATATTAACAATTTCCTCAACAAGTCTAGCATCCAACTACAGATACGAGACTTCCATATTGTTGAAGCTTCATAATGCAATGCGTAATTGACAATGTAGCTTTTGGGGGAGAGGGTGTTGCAAGAAAAGATAAACTTGTTATCTTTACTCCCTTTACCCTCCCCGGAGAAACTGTTGAACTAGACATCTATCAAAAAAAATCCAATTTTGCTAGAGCTCATCTACAAAAAGTACTTCACCCAAGTCCCAACCGCATACCGGCCCCTTGCCCTTACTTTACAACTTGCGGCGGCTGTCAGTTACAACATAGCTCTTACCCTTACCAATTAGAGCTTAAAAAGCGATTTGTAGAAGATTCCCTTATGCGGATTGGTAAGATCTCTTTTTCTATTCCACCCGTTACTGCCTCAACCGATCCCTTCTCTTACCGAAAACATATATCTTTACAAATACAATGTATTGAAAACACTTGGCAACTTTGTTTTACTTCTAATACAGCTTCTTTCTTACCCGTACAATCTTGTCTTCTTTTTCATCTTCCTGAAGATCCCATTTTAGCTAATTTACAAAAGATCATAGCCAAGCTAACTCTCCCTTCTTCTTGTGAAGGAAGAGCAAAAATCCTTAAAACAGAAAAAGGATATGTAGTTGCTTTTACTTTTACCCAAAACCTATCCAAAAAAGATATCTCCCTTCTAACTTCCGCTCAAGAGATCCCTTCGATTTCAGGTCTCATCATTCATATGCCTCAGGAGAAAATAAACCGAGGAGATTTATCCCTTACTTTTACTTGTAATGGACTTACCTTCACCTACTCCCCTTTTAGCTTTTTACAAAACCATGTAGAGCAAAGCACACGTATTTACCTCCGCATATTAGACTTATTAAAAAATACTAAAAAAATCTTAGATCTTTACTGTGGCATTGGGGTTTCAACTCTTCTTTTAGCGCAAAATGGAAAAGAAGTCACAGGAATAGAAGTCAATCCAACAGCTATTGAACTAGCTAAAGAAAATGCTAAGCTTAACAATCTATCCCACACACCCTTCTTCTGTTCTTCTGTTGAGGACTCTACAGTAAAGCATATCGAGGAGATCTTGCCCGATGCTGTTTTAGTCAATCCACCTAAAACAGGATTAGATCCGATTGTTAAAGAAGCGCTTAGTCATGCTTGCCTTAAGCACCTCGTCTATGTTTCTTGCCATCCTCCAACGCTAGCTAGGGATTTGGCTTATCTACTAACACAAGGATTCACTATTCAAAGCATAGAAAGCTTTGACATGTTCCCTCAGACCACTCATGTGGAAACAATTGCACATATATCTCGACAGTAAATCCGTTCGCGAAATTCGCTTTTCTTAATCTCGCGAACAAAATCAGACATGTAAACCGGTTCGCGAAACTCGCTTTTCTTAATCTCGCGAACCGGATTCATCCTCTTGACCGCGCGGAAACCTCGCCCTTCAGGGCGAAAGGTAAGCACTGCTCCTCTTTTAAATTTTTAATTCCGATAATTTTGTACATAATCACAATTCCTTAAGCTGTCTTGACATGAAATTCGTATCCATATCCATCGTTACGAGAAATAAGTTCACAATATCTGTGGTTAATTCCCTGGATAGTTCCTTCCTTAGTGGTAATATTAAAATTGCCACTAGCTCGCACAGCGACTCGGCCTACATAAGTTCCTATTTTCTTACCCTTAGTAACAACAGCTTTTACAAGATCCCCTGTTTGGAATCCTTGTACTGCTTTTTGCCGCATTAGATAAGCTCTTGGAAAACCGTATTTACAGACTAAAGTACGCTTATAGCTTCCTCGACCTGTACACTTGATTTCTAGAGTAGGAATGTTCCAGTTTACTACAAGATTAACATCACCTACGCAAACAGCATCAAGAGCGTGGGTCTTAGGAATGAAAAGCCTAGTGCGATTCCATTTGCTCTTGCCTCCGCTAGCCAGTTCAACTGGGAGATTAGTTTCTTTAAGTCTATTAGCTAGCTTCCACCTTGTTGCATTAACAGAGGCTGCATCTTTTAAAGGTTTTTTAGCTTTTGATGTGATCTTTTGTAGTACTTCCAGCTTTTTGCTTAAAAAAACTTCGATGGGTTGACTGCCTTTTCTTTGATTGCAGGAGTTGCAGGCTAACGTTAGATTGCTTACTCGATTGCTTCCCCCCTTTGATTTAGGTACAATATGTTCGACCTCAAGAGGGACTTGATTTGTGTTGCAGTAAGCACACTCTCTATTCCACTTTTCAAGTAAGTATTCCTTTACCTCATACCCTTGCAATTCTCCGTGCTGATATTCCACCCCGGCGATTTCAGGAGACTCCATTTTTTGCATGTCAAATCGAACTAACTCCATAGAAATTGCAGAAACAGGGACAAGGTATCTTAGCTTATTTACAAAGCTTAAGACTGTATCAATGATCCTGCTACCTTTTTAAGGTCTGGGTGAAGCTCGTCGTGAGCTACGGTAAAAGTCCCATTTTCTTTTGAAAGAGTAGATGGCGAGCAAAAATTCCTACGTAAAACAGGACTTCTTGCTAACGAGATCGCACTACTACATCTAGTTATACTATTAATCATAATTACCTAAAATTAAAAGTATTATTATATCATATAGTTAGTTTTATTGCAATACTAATACTAAAACGATAGTTAAATGACTCACTTCTATGAAACTTCAAAAAATGCCACAGAAAAACCATAAACAATACACTTTAAAAGACTTGCGCTAGATATACGAATTTTGGACTTTGTAAAAAAAAAATGCCGTCCGTTTTTTTACAAACTAGACGGCATTAGAAGAATTATACAGCTTCTGAAGAAGACTCTTTTTTGTTAAGATAAGCTTCTCTATAGCCATCAACATCGTTTGAATGGATAACCCAGGCAGCTCCTTTACGGACAGCCTTAAGAAGACCTACTCTAGTAGCATAATAGATTTTTTGGGCAGGAACGCCTAGAACTTTAGCTACTTGATTTACGGAAAAGAACCCTTTGTGGTTATCAAATAGGAGCTCACCATCAAACATAGACTTTGTCCTAGAATACTTTTGGTTACGATAGCTTTCCAGATCATCCAAATCGATAGTCCATCTTGTGCTATCTTTATGAGCCTTAAGCTTCTTTTGCTTAATCGCCACATAAATAGCTTGTCTAGTTACATTATTAATTCTAGAAGCTTCTGTAATCGTAACAACCTTCTTTTCAGAGGATTCACTCACTAGACCCTCTCCCGAGATGATATTTTCTTTTTTTTCCATTTTTTGTTCTCCTCTTAAAAATTGGTAAAAATCATAGTTCTTATTTTTCGAGAGCTCAGCTTTTTAATTCTTTTTTTGTTCCAACTGGCAACTCATTACTTACTTAGATTAATAAGTTTCACATAAAAATGAATTGAAATCAAGCTTCAACTTGATTTTTATTGCATTTTCCCAAAAAAACTTCTATTAGACTTGTTAGTCATTGTTTTTAATAGATTTAAAGAAGGGGTTAATCTATGATCCGATTTAAAAAACTCTCTTGAGGAAACCATGCACTTGAAATTTTTGCTTTTTTTTCTTCTCTTTATCTCTTCGTTTTGCCAGGCAAAGCCCCCATCCTTAACTTCCCATGACGCTAAAACTAAGATTCAAGAGATCCTAAAGTCCCATATTACTTACCAAGATCTTAATGAAGAAATTATCCAACGGGCCTTTGCGAATTATTTAGAAGAATTAGACCCTCTTAAGACATACTTCGTTGAAAGTGAAATACTTGAGTGGACAAATCCTACAGAAAGCCTTTTAAAAAGCACATTAAAAAACATACAAAATGAAGATTTTGCCATTTTTTCAAGTTTACACAACAGTTTTTTATCTTCTTTAGCAAGAAGAGCCTCTTTTGAATCAGAAATTCTAGCCTGCGAATTACCCTTAGGAGTTAAATCCTCTGAATTTAAAGATCTTTCTTGGGCTAAAACTGAAGAGGAATTAAAAACCAGGCTATTAAGAATAAAAGCGTTACAATTAGAAACTGCAGAGAAGCTCTCCTCAACAGACAAGGAACAGTTTTTACAAAGGCTCGAAAAAAGAAGAATTTGTCGAGAAGAAGATTTAAAAGGGAAGTCCAATGAAGAACGAAAACAAATCATACTTTCTTATGTTCTTAAATCTATCAGCAGCTCATTAGATTCCCAAACTGCCTACTTCACCCCATCAGAAGCCACTCAATTCATGATGCAGGTACAGCAAAAACTCTATGGAATTGGAGCTCAGCTCCGCGATGATCTAAATGGACTCACTATCACCCGTTTATTAGAAGGGGGCCCTGCAGAGCTTAGCAATAAGTTAAAGCTTGGAGATAAAATCATTGCAGTTAATAAAGAACCCATTGTCGGGCTAGATATTGCAGATGCTGTGGATCTCATTAAAGGGAGACAAGGAACTCCGGTTGTTTTAACAATTCTAAGAACAAATGAAACATCTAATCCCAAAGAAGAAAAAATAGACATTGAGATTATCCGCGATGAAGTTGTTTTAAAAGAAACTCGTTTAGAATCCACTCTTCATCCTTTTGGAGATGGAGTCATTGGAATCTTTCATCTTTTTTCTTTTTATGAAGATAAAAAAGCTTCTTCAGCCTCCGATCTTTATCAAGCAATCAACGATTTAAAGAAAACACAAAATCTCAAGGGAATCATTTTAGACTTACGGGGAAACCTCGGTGGAGTTTTACATCAAGCTGTCGCCGTTACAGGGCTCTTTATCTCCAAGGGAATCGTTGTGTCTGTCAAATACAATACAGGGAAAATAGAACACCTGCGCAATTTAGAGGGGAAAAAAATTTGGGACGGACCTTTGCTTGTCTTAACAAATCGACTAAGCGCTTCTGCTTCAGAAATCGTTTCTCAGACACTCCAAGAATACGGCAGAGCTCTTGTTGTAGGAGATCCCTATACTTTTGGAAAAGGGACCTTTCAAACATTCACTCTAGAATCTGCTAATTATGGAAAAGTAAATCCTAAGGGAGAATACAAAGTCACCTGCGGTAGATACTATACTGTTTCAGGAAAAAGTCCTCAACTTATCGGAGTACAATCAGACATTCAAATTCCTGGAGTCTTATCTCAAATGGAAATTGGGGAAAAACATGCAAAATTTCCTGTAGGGACAGATCAGATCGATTCAGGCTTTCAAGACGATCTAGCGGATGTATCCCCTCTACTTCGTAATCAAATCAAGCGGATCTATAAGGCAAGTCACCAAAGTCAAGTATTTCAATATCACCCTTATCTAGAAACCCTAAAGACTAATTCAGAAAAACGGATATCTTCTAACAAGAACTATCAACACTTCTTAAAAGAGCTTTCTAAAGAAGAAGATTCCAGTTCCGCTGCAATGGAAACTTTTGGACAAAATGATCTACAGTTAACAGAAACATTAAATGTCATGACTGATTTAATTTTCCTCTCAGAGACTTCAGAGAATCCGGAAGAAAATATACTAACAGCAGAGGCCGGGTAACTCTTCCGGCCTCTAGAACCAATTATATCTCCCTATTTCTTAGGGATAAGTTTATCTAAAAGTTCTTTAGAAAAATCTGTTTTTGGACACTCTACATAGCAACCTTGAGGAATATTTCCAGGAAGCTTCCGAGCTACATCTAAAACAACTGTATTCTTAGTTTCATACTTAACAAGACTTCCTACTCTATTGCTTATAATAGCATTATCGATGATCCCCTCAACAGCTTGCTGTATCTGTCTAGGGGTTATCAAAATGGCAGGAGAATGTATAGAGCCTAGAGAACAATCTACTGTAAGAGGAATAGACGCTTGCGTTTGCCACTCCCCAGACTTACCAAAATAAAAAACAGGATAGGCTGATGTAGCAAGCATGGGACTTTTGCGGTTAGTAACTCTTTCAAGAATAAGCCCCGATTTCAGATCTTCTAACAAAAAAACATCCCCTTGTTTAGATTTATAGTCCCTAAGAGGGACTGATCTATAAATACACTTCATAACCCCTTTAGCATCCATAGATGGATCATACGGAGGAAAAAATGAAGAATTTTTAAAAGCTCCTACAAGAGGGGTGAAACTCGCTGAAACAGCCCCTCCAGGACTTAAACTAATATCACGCATCATATTCTTCCATCTATCATCTGTATGAGGCAATATATGAAATCCCGCCCCTCTTGATCCAGCAGTCTCTAAGTGCGAGGGTCTTACAGAACTCTTAACATGAGCCCTTTCTTCAAATGGAATAGACTCCCAAAGCTCTATAGATAAACTAGAGACCCATTGAGATCTGTCGCTAGCAAGATTTTCCTTAGTGCTTTTGGTGTAAGGAGAATCCCCTGCACTTGAACACCTTTCTTTGACTGCTCCAAACATTCTTGTAGCCAAATCATCCTCTTTTTGAGTTTGATCTCTTAAAGACTGCCTAGCAAGAATCGAAGAACAACTTCCTATTATCTTATTTTCATTAGAAGTCGCCTTTGCCGTTATAGGTTTTTCCTCTGAAATTTTCTTTAGTCGCGCAAATAAAGCAGGCGTATCAACTGGAAGAGGCGATTCTTTTATTTTTCTTTTCCCGAGATTTGAACTCGAATTCGCAGGAAGCGGAGACCCAGCCGCATTAAATACCTGATTAGCACAAGCTACGCTGGCTACCCGAGTCGTCAAAGGAAAGTCATCCCGACTACTTATAACTACTTGAGCTGCTTGATTCGTTAAAGTACCTATAGGGCTGAGATAAGACACAGTCACATTACTTGCTTGCGGAGAAGAGTGTATTTTACAAGACATAAGATTAATCCTTCTATTTTTTAGCAAAAAGAATAGAAAATTTAGCATAGAAGAGAAATTAAATGAACTATAAAATCAGATTGAATATTTTATCATAAAAAACTTCACTCAATAGGAGCAAAGTTCTCCCATCCAATCAAATCAAAATGCCACCACTCAGTAGGCATTCCAATAAACCCATGCTTTTCCATAACCTTTTGCAAAAAAAGAGAGTTTTCAAGCGCTTCTTCAGGAGCTCCTTTGTAGTCTCTATGAGCTTTTTCACTGAAATCATCAAAAGCAGAAGGCATTAACACCTCCTGAAAGTCGCTTGTAACCAAAGTCACATCTACTGCTGTGCCCCTTGTATGCCTACCCCCTTTAAGAGGATTACTCACATATCGTGCATCAGGAACTAACTCCCAAAACTTCCATTGCGCGGCCATGGGACGAAATCCATCCCACACTTTCAATCCTAAGCCCACAGTCTCAAGCTCTGCCTGAACATCACATAACTTCAAAGCAACTTCCCTACATACAAAACAACGCTGAAAATCATAAACGACTTGCCCTGTAAAATTATCCGCCGTTGCATACTTAAGGTCTACTCGAATGTTAGGGGAAACTACTTTAATATCAACTAATTCCGATGATGTGAAATTTTGATTATTATTTTCTGATTCTTGAAAATTGAAATGATATGGATTAGTACCAATTAACATGCTTAAAATACAAAAGAAACTCATACATCACTCCATAATTTTATCTTTAAAAACAATTTGCCTAACATTTTAGTAAAAAAAGACTCTATCGAAGCCTAAACTTACAAAGCAATCTATTTTTACTCTCTTAAAAACTGTAAATATAAAATAAAATATTTACAAGAAAGCATTTTAAGCAACTCATTACACTTGATTTTAACCACAAAGAAACTTTATACTTAGTATCTACTTTATTATAAGGAAT
>CANNLR010000014.1 GCA_947505635.1 Chlamydiota bacterium | reverse complement strand
TTCCTTAAATTCGGGAAGCACTTCACAAGAATACTAACAGTAAGGAGAAAAAATGTTAGTCAACGATAGAGTAGAATTACAGTCTTCAAAAACTGTAATAATAGACACTTCAGAATGCCGGCTCAGTTCTGAACCCTGTGGTCATACATTAAACAGTCGCAAGAGGAGTGGCCGTGTGTATGACAAAAAACCTACTATTATCTATTCGAGAGCAAGTCAAACAAAGCTATACCATCCTTGGGTTAGTTTTTTTATGCATTACTCCTGTTCAGGGAGGTGCACTTTATGTTAGTGCATGTTCTGAACAAAAAAGGGAAACCTTTAATGCCCTGCAGTCCTTGCAAGGCAAGAAGTCTATTAGAATCAGGAGTAGCTAAAGTGGTAAGTCGAGAGCCTTTTACCATTAAACTACTTTTCGGATCGTCAGGATTTAGACAAGAGGTAACAGTTTCTTGTGACTCCGGATCAAAAGTTGCAGCTTTTGCAGCTTGCGCAAATAACCAAGTTCTCTACCTATCGGAGGTGATATTAAGAAATGATATACGGTCCAACATGGATCAAAGAAGAACCTTTAGAAGAACAAGAAGATCTAGGAATACTCGGTATAGAAAACCTAGGTTCGATAACAGAAAGCGGGATGGATGGCTTACTCCCACAGTTCGAAGCAAGGTAAACTCTCACAAAAGAGAGCTTCAATTCATTAAAAAAATTCTCCCTGTGACTAAAGTTGTTATCGAAACAGCAAGTTTTGATATCCATAAAATCACCAATCCTGAAGTCTTTTCTTCCGGTTATCAAGAAGGAAGACAAAAGGATTTTTATAATGTAAAACAGTATGTTTTACAAAGAGACAAACATACATGCAAGAAATGCAAACAAGACAAATGCAAGCTTGAGGTGCATCACATACATTTTAGATCTAACGGAGGAACAGATTCTCCTGACAATCTAATCACTCTTTGCTCATCTTGCCACGATAAGCTTCATCTATCTTCCAATGCAGAAGCAGAATCAAAAAAACTTTCTTCTAGAATCAACAAAAAACCAACCCTTGATGCAACACAAGTGTCTACTATAGGCGCTTATCTGAAAAAAGAACTAATCTTTACAGAAACCTTTGGTTATGAGACAAAATACAAAAGGGAAATCCTTGGCCTTCCTAAAACCCATTATAATGACGCCATCTGTGCAGGTCTTTTCGAGCATCAGGGCATTAAGCTATCTTCCTCCCTTATTAAGAAAGTCCACATTGCAAATGGAGATTACAAACTACGCTCCGGATCAAGATCCGAAAAAGAAATACCCATGAGTAAAATCATGGGTATTAAGAAGTTCGATAAGGTGATTTCTAACGGAACTACAGGATTTGTCAAAGGACGTATGTCCACGGGGTATGCCATCTTAATGGATATAGAAGGAAAAAAACTTGATTTGAAACCAATCCCAAAGTTAAAAGCTTTGAAACGTGTTACTGCAAGGAAATCATGTCTTATAACTCGAATTCCCATCGAAAATATCTCATCAGATACCACGTTATTTTCGTTACAAAATACAGAAAAAAGCTCTTCAATGAAAAAATGGGTGCCGGCATCAAGGAATTAATGAGAAAATAGAAACTGTCTCTGATTTTGAAATAATCGAAATGGAAGTTGATATGGATCATTTACATTTAATGATCTCATCAACTCCAAGTTTAAGTCCAATGCAGATAGTCAGAAAACTAAAACAAGAGTCTACTATCGGCATGTGGAAACTTTTTCCTCAGGAGCTTCAAAAGCACTTTTGGAAAGAGAATACATTTTGGACTGATGGATATTTTATTTCGAGCATAGGGGAAGTTTCTGTAGAGACTCTGAGACACTACATTCAAAACCAAGGGTAGCGATTCATCCGACGAAGCTAAAGACTTCGCGGTTTTCTCGCTTACAGTTTTATAAAATGGTGCCCAAAGAGCGTGTAAAGATGCTGAGTGCTCTAGGTCGAGATTTGGGAGAATTAGCTGGAAAGTCTAACTAAAAATATATTGAGTAAGAAGCGTCGCCGCTTGCTTACTTGCATCCATTTTCCCTAATTGATCTATGACTTCTTGGCAAAGCTTTATTTTTTCATTTCTATAGCAAAGGTCTAGAAGAAGTCTTTCTGCCTCAGGAAATAAATTCTTTTCTTGTGCGTTAGGTCCGAAAAGTTCTTTGAAAACTTCTTTTTGTAAAATGATATTAACGATGCAGTAAAAAGGAAGAGAGATGCGAAAGATGTTTCTAGCTAAGAAAAGATCTAGAGGAGAAATTTTATAGATAACAACCGTAGGAACTTTATGCAAGGCTAGTTCTAAGTTAACAGTTCCTGATTTAGCTATTGCTAAAAAGGAACTAGCCATAAGGTCATAGGCCTGCTCTATAGGAATAAAGTGGATCTTATTTTCAAGGTGAGGCGTGAGTGTATTTAAGTATTTCCTTAAAAGAGGGAGGAATCTTTCTTGCGATACAGAGATCGCCCCTAAAGCTTCAGGGTCTTTTTGTAGAAGGTAGTCTAACGCTTGTAGCTGTAGAGGGAAGTTCAGTTTAATTTCTTTAAGGCGACTTCCTGGAAAAAGAGAGATGATTTTTTTATCAGAAGGTAGATCTAAAGATCGATAGATGTGGGTTCCTATTCTAGCAACAAGGGGATTGCCTACATATTTAATGGGAAAAGCAGAAGAAAAACATTTTCTTTCAAAAGGGAAAATGGAGATAAGGAGATCTAAGGTTTTTTCCATGAGAGGGATTCTCTTTTTCCCCCAGGCCCAAACAGAAGGGCAGATGTAATGAATGATTTTTCCGTCAAAATGATTTTTCTTAAGATATCTCTCTAGTCTGAGGGCAAAGCCTGGATAGTCGATAAATAAAACAGCTTTAGGCTTAGAGCGGAGAATTGTTTTAGCTAGAAAATAGAAGTGACGGATGATTCTAGGTAGAGCAAGAAAGACAGCCATAAACCCCATAACCTGGAATTGCTCCATCTCCAAGATACATTTAAGTCCTAAGGCTCTCATTTTAGGTCCTCCTACACCAAAGATGGTGATATGAGGGTGCAGAGATTGAAGGTTTTGGATAAGAGCCTCTCCATGTAAATCTCCGCTTGGTTCTCCAGCAAAGATAAAAAGGTCATGTTGTTTTAGGTGAGGATCTGTTTGGTGAGCCATGCAGCCCCTTCTTCAAAACTTTCTTTTGAGGTTCCGTGTCCTTGATGACCAATAGAGGGGCGTATAAAGAGTTCTATATGAGGAGAACGTAAATGATGTTCATAGGCAGCCTCTACTAAAGATCTAAACCACGTGTAGCAAAAATCTGTCCCTACTCGGACATCTCGATTGCCTATGTAAATTTTTTGTTTTTTTATGCAGAGGGACTCTTTGAGATGATGTAGGTTAAGGCTTTCTAAGATAGGGCAAAGAGAGAGGAATTCGAAATCTTTTCCGGCAGAAATCTGTGTTAGGGGTGCATAACTTACTATGTTGGTGATCTCGGGCATTCTAGCGGCTAGATGATTGACTAAAAAGCCCCCTCTAGAAAGGCCCATAACAGCTAAATTATTGTTTTTGACAACCTTTAACGCAAATAGGTGAGATAGAGTTTCTTCCAATCTCAGTAAAAAGTGAGAGACGATATCTTCTCCTTGAGCAAAGGCATGAGCCCAGTGCTGCAAAGCTGTTTTTGAATCAAGATCTTTTCCGTGAAAGGGAAGGTCTACAGAAAATACTCGGATAGGGGATTTTCTTAATTGGACAACGGATTGATTAAAGGGATCTTGTAGTAAACTTTCAGCAGCAGAAAGAGCTAAGTAGAGGACGGCAGGCAGTGGCCCTTCCTCTATATCTGGGCCTACATAAAAAAGAGGGAGGGCTGTTTTGTCTTTAAGTTGTTTCAGGATCATGAGAACTCTTATCTGATGTGCGAAAAGACTTTTTTCTTTTTCTTCTTTTTTTTGTAGGGACTGGATCAGATTCTGTTCCAGGCGTTTTTAAGGTTTCTTGCCATTGAGCCGATATCTTTTGTAATCCAGGCTCTAAGCAAGATCTGATATGTAAGAAAGTAAGGGCAAGGCCAAAATTAGGATCATTAGGAGCTCTTAATACTTTAGATTTTCTCTTTTCAAGGGGGGTCAATCTAAACTGAGTTGTAATGATGGAGATTACTTCCATTTTTATTCTTTTAGGAATGTGAAAGAAAAATTCAAATGACTCATGAAAAAGAGCATACGCTTCTTCTTGAATTTCTCCGAGGTGGGGAGGTTTGTCTCTACTTGCAAATAGGGCCTTAATTCTTTGTTGTAAAAGAGGGAAGACAAGGCAAGAAAGAGCGATCGCTCGATTTAGAGGTTCTCCTTCTAAAGCGAATCTATCTATCTCTTCTAAAAATAGGTAAATTTCTACCCCTTCTCTTGTCTCCATAAAAGATGCAAGTCCAGGCAAGATGAGCTGTAAAAAACCATATTCGATTAAGAGGGTGAAAAAAGGATGAGAAGAGCCTAGCTCTAGCATGCGAAGGATCTCTTCTAGAATGCGAGCTGGCGCACTTTTTGTGATCTCATGTTTTGTGTCAATGAGGGCAATATGAGCTTCTTGATCGATAGAAAATCCAAAGCGAGCTTTGAATTTTAATAGTCTTAGCATGCGGACAGGATCTTGTTTAAATCTGATGAATGGTTGTCCTATGCTTTTAAGAAGACCTTTTTCTAAGTCTTCAAATCCCCCTACGTAATCAATAACAGTTTCTTTAGCGGCATCATAGAATAGACCGTTGATTGTAAAGTCACGACGAAGAACATCTTCTTCAGAAGAGCCCCATTCGTTATCTCTTACAATAAGGGCATCATTTTCTGTGTCCCCAGAACGAAATGTGGAGGCCTCGATAATTTTTTTTCCAAATCGGATATGTGCTAGTCGAAATCTTCTGCCGATTAAAATACAGTTCCGAAAGAGTTTTTTTATTTGCTCGGGTTCTGCAGAGGTTGATATATCATAATCTTTAGGTTTTTTCTTTAAAAGAAGATCTCGAACCCCTCCTCCGACCAGGTAAGCTTCATAGCCTGAGGCTGTTAGCTTTTCTAAGACATAAAGGGCTTCTTTGTCTACTTGTCGAATGTCGAGCTGATGAAGTTCTTTTGGATAAATTTTTTGTTGCACGTAGGTTACAATTGAGTTAAGAGTGATTCCCTAAGGGTATGCAAATAGAGGGGTAAAAGTCAAGGTTCTCTTTGATGTTTTTACCCCTTAGGTAATTTTTTTCTTACTTTCACTCTATGATTGGAATGACAGAGGGGTCGTAAGGAATAAAAGTAATTGTGCCGCTTGTTACAAAAGGACCTGTGTTGATGGCTTCTACTCCACTGAGGGTGCCAGTAGGAGACTCAAGATTAAAGGTCGCAGAGCCGGAATTGTTGTCTAGGGCGTAGCCTTGATTTGTGGCTGAATTAGCAGCTAGAAGTAAAGTTGCTGTAGAAGATCCATTAGTTACAAAGCTAAATGGATAGATGGGGGAGAAATGCCCTGTGTAGAATCCTGTATTGTTAATGACATACCAGTTAGCGGTTGCAGAAAGATCACTTTCTAAAACAAGACCTGGAGCTGAAGAGGCAAAAAGATTTTCATCAACAACAGCTATTACTGTGGAGCTATCTGTTGCGAAGATTTTCATGCAGTAAGCTGTTCCATCAGGAATGGCTGTGAAAAGATTTTCATTTAAGCTGCATTGAACAACAGAAGAATCGTGAGCTGTGATGATAGATCCTTCTAACGAGTCGTGAAATTCATTTCTATTTTGCATGATAACAGTGCTATGAGAGGATCCCGCAAAGGCTATATCCATATTGAGAGTGCCTTTATTAGCGAAGTTGTTATTTTGTATGACTAGGTGAGTGTTATAGATGGAGTATAAAAACAGGCCGCTATCTGAAAAGGAAGTGTTATTAATAAGGGTGATATTGTTGGATGTATTTGTTAAAATAATATCAAAACTTGTGCTATTTTTGAAATAATTGTTAGAAATTTGCGTATTGACAACATCTGTTCCTAAGACATTCACAGTAGTAGATCTCATGGTAAATCCATCTACTATGGTGTTATCAGCTAAGGTGACGCTAGCTCCTGCTATATTGCCAATATTAGGTCTTACGTTTGTTTGAGAAGTGACAACGCTTGGACCAAAAGCTGTGTTTACAGGAAATGGGAAAGTGGAGCTTTGGAGCCATTGTCCATCTTGTAAGGTGATTCCGTGGTCCATTTGAAAAGCGCTTCCGTTACCTGGGTACACATAGATCATATCCCAAGGAGCTGAGTGCTTTTCGGCTTCTACTAAGGAGGTATAGGGAGATTCTGCTGTTCCATGTCCTTTTCCTTGATCGTAGGTTTGATTATTGACAAAAACAATGTGCAGATCATTACCTGTTCTTGGATCCCTTGCTATGGAATTAATCGGATGTTTAGTGGATACAATCATTTCAAAGCGATCAACTTCTTCAGATAAGCGTCTTGCTAAAGCAAGTTTTTGTTTATTGGGTAGATTCTTTTTATTTACCGCGATTCGTTTTCCAAAGGGGACGGCAACAGCTGCTTGAATTTGTAAAATAGTTTTGAAATAACTATCGTAAGAAGCTTGCGTTTCCAAGGAAAAGAATTTAAATAAAGTGGATTTAAATTTAAAAAGACCGCCAACTGCTTTACTGTCGTAATCAGCAAAGAACATATAGCCATCTAAAGTGGAAGATAGGTCCCACTTTCTTTTTTGTACAAGGGAGCGAGTAATAGAAAGATCGAATCCTTTAAAGGCAATTTCATGGCTAGCGCGAAAGATAGCATAATGGTTATGAAATTGATAAAAATCTAGGTTGTAGAGATTGTTTTTTGAGAAAATAGGAAGATATCCATTAGCTCGCATCTCCCATTTTGTACCCAAGATCTCAATTCCAGCTCCAGCTTGCTCAAAAGTGGAGTGGCTCGTGCTTTTGAAGTCAAAAAAACCATTGATCCCAAAAACAGCATGAATAGAGTCAGGTAAATATCTTAGCCCAAATCCTAGGTTGGCAGCAGGTCTTCCTTCATTAAAGAGATGAGCCCTTACGTCAAAAAAAGGATACCAATTTCCCATGGAGCTAAAGAGGAAAAAACCATCTAAAGAAGAATAACCTTGGTCATATCCAATCCCGTTAGCTTCTCTATGTTTGAAAGCAAATCGAAAAGAAGGTGGAGTCTTGATATCTTTATGTGTGGGGGGTGTTGGCGATGGACTCTCTTTTTTTGGCCCATAAGGGTAAGCGTTCTTCGATGGAGCAGGAGAGTAGTAATAAGATCCACTAGCATTTTCCTCAGAAAAGGCAGAAGAAGAGAGTGCTAAAGTATAGCAAGCTAAACCGAAAAAAATGTATCCCATACAACTCAGCTAAGGTAAGAATAAAGATCCTTTTATCTCACAAAAAATAATAACAGAAAAGTATTTCCTTGTTTTTAGAAGAAAAACTTATTTTTTTCTAAAAATTCTTCTTTCCAGTGGTAGTGATCCAAAAGTCCTGTAGGGTCTTTTCCTAAGAGTACATAGGTGGCAAAAAGGGCTTCGATAGAAGCTAGGCCTCTTGCAGGATCTATGCAGTCTGTTTGTTTTCTTGGGTAGGCTGTTTGCAACCCAGGAGGAAGACTTCTTGCTTGAAAAAGATGAGGCTTGGGGAGTTGGTTATACATGACATCGCTATATTTCCAT
The DNA here is from genome assembly GCA_947505635.1 of Chlamydiota bacterium. Classification (GTDB taxonomy): domain Bacteria; phylum Chlamydiota; class Chlamydiia; order Chlamydiales; family Rhabdochlamydiaceae; genus CAIJXB01. The sequence continues at coordinate 12,762 of CANNLR010000014.1, read as the reverse complement.
GTTCCATCTATAAGAAAAATACCCAAATGAGCATCGGCAGGAGAAAGAACCTTTCCCTCTAATGTAAGGAGGAGGTAGGAATCTAAAGAGGGGAGAGTATCTTTAGGATAGGTATAAAAGGCCATATCTTCTCGGCTTTCTAATCCTCTTAGACTGCATTTTTTTAGATTTTCTTTATTATGTCGTAGAATGATTGTTTTGAGGGGCAAGTGCATATAAGTTTTATGATCTCAAATTGGGGTTTAATGTTTCTAGAAGAGCATCTCTTGCTATAATGCCTGTAGGGGCAAAAGGTATATTCAACGTTTTTGCAAGTTGCTTAGCTTCTTTGATACACTTAAATAAATAGAAGTCAACGTTAGGGTCTGCAATGGAATCTGCAGATTGATAAATTGGGGTATTTGATAAAGCTTCTCCGCAAGGTGTGAGTCTGGTAATAGACCAGGCGTAGCCATTAGGTTGATTTGCTTGCGTTATGGTTATTAGTCCGTCTGCCACGAATAAACAACCAATTTTTTCAGCTATTTTTTTTGCGATGTCTTCAGTTTGTTTTTTATCAACATAGGAGGGGGTTAGAAAGACTTTATGGACAGCAGTGGTAGAAGTTTTAGGGTCATATAGGTTGTGAGTTACCCTCCAGCCATTCGATGTACACGTAGTAGATACGTAAGTTGCGTTAGGACCTAGCGTCATTTTTTGTTCTCTTGATATTTCAAATCTTGAAACATTCTATCATATTTACTGTTTTTATTGAAAAAAATAGAAAATATTTCTTGTTTGAGTAAGTGATTTCCCATAATGCAAGGGTAAATGTAGAAATTTTATTTTACAATCTCATGACTGGTGTTGCCTGGCTCTATAGTAAATCATCGCCACTAAGGATATTCCGGCTGCTACGACCAGAATGATCTTTGGTGATAGTATTAATAATATACCACCAAACAAGCAGATGATTCCGTCTCCTAAAACACGTAAAGATAACTGTGTCCCCATTACTTCGCCTTGCACGCTATCTGAGACGGAGTTAGAGATCTTTACTGTAAGCAAAGTTACAGTAAGCCCTATAGCCAGTCCGCAAAGAGCGAACCAAGTCAGCATAAAGAAATTAGAATCAGTAAATATAATTCCAATAAGAAGGATAGAGAAGGCTCCAATAGCGCTTATAATGGATAGTCGGCTAGGTGCGCGTGAAGAGATAAAAACAGGCAGCCATCCATTTCCAATCGCAAGGCCGAGGCATAATATGCCATTATAAAAAATAAGCTGTGAGGGGGTGAGCATCCATTTAATCGTGAGATAAACAGGTCCAAATTCATAAAAAATATCAACAGCTAGGGTAAAGCATGTGGAAACTATCATAAGGCTTCTTAAGTGTTTATTAGAAAATAAAACCGATATCCTTTGGATGATATTAAATCTTTGCTACAAGGTTCGTGTTATGGTAGAAGGCTATTTTTTTACAGAATCCCCTAACAGTTTTTCGTCCCGTGAGGTCATAAATAGGTGTAAAAAAATTAGGCAATTGCATATTTTTCCAATCACTGGGGGGATTCCGACGCATAGAAGGCTCTATTTCTGGGGCATTGAAAATGACTCATTCTAAGTCTCAGAATGAGTCATTTCATATTTTTCATAAAAACTTGACCAAACAAACAAATCTTAAGACTATAAGAACTAGATGTTTAGTGGTTCAAAATCGTATGCGCAATAAAAAAATCTTAATGACTCAGTCTGAGTTAAGAGTGAGTCATTAAGTTGGGTGAGTCATAAAAATTGACTAATTAACCCACTCTTTGGTAATATTAGCTTATGTTTTCAGTAACTCTTACGCAAAAGCTTTTATTTTTAAAAATTTAACAAAAGAGGTCTTGATGAAGTACCCTGAATCCGAATCCTCTTTTCTTGAATTCAAAAGAGAAATGCCAAAAAAGGATCAGATCATTAAAACAATTATCGGTTTTTGTAATCGATATGGCGGTAAGGTTATCGTCGGAATCGATAATGATCGCACAATTGTAGGGCTTTCGGATGAGATCATCGATGAGATCATGGAATCTCTTGATCGGACAATTTATGAAGCGACTGCCCCTCCTATCCTTCCGTCAATATACACGCGAACGATGGATAATAAAACCATCCTTTGCATTGAAGTTTCTAAAGGAATGAATAAACCCTATTATCGTTGTTCTGAAGGACTAGAAAATGGCGTTTATGTTCGTATCGGACGTCACACGCTACGAGCGAATGCTGACCTAAATGAAGAGTTAAGATGGCAATCTCGAGGGATTTCCTTTGATGCACTCCCTGTATACCAGGCAAATACTGAACTAGATTTCGATGAAAAAAATATATATGATTTTTTCCAAAAAAGAAAGGGTCGTCCTAAGGTGAAAATCACCCAAGAATTACTAGAGGCCTATGAGATCATCACAAAAGATCATGGAAAAAGCTATCCCACAACTGCAGGGATACTCTTATTTGGAACAAATCCAGAGCAGTATTTTTCTGAAGCAATAATTATTTGTACCCATTTTATGGGTATAGAAGGAAGGGAAGCTTTAGCGACAAAAGATTGCACGGGAACCCTTTTTGAGCAGTATCAAGAAGCTAGCTCATTTATTATTAGCCGTCTTTACCACTCCTTCACTATTAAAGGCTTTGAACGCCAAGAAACTCTAGAAATACCTGAAGTGGCATTGAGAGAAGTATTATTAAATATGTTAGTTCATCGCAATTACCACCTTAAAACTCCAGCTAAAATTTCTATTTATGACAATCGCATAGAATTCTTTAGTCCCGGTGACTTCCCCGGACCTCTTGATGCTCATAATTTACTAGAGGGTATGAGTTTTCTTCGCAATCCTGCTATTTGCAGAGCTTTCAGGGAAGCTCATCTCATTGAAAAATTAGGCACAGGATTAATTGCTCTTTTTAACAGTTATAGGCAAATAGACCTTCCCTGTCCGCAAGTTCTCGAAGGAACAAGCTTTGTAAAGTGCGTCCTTCCAAGAAGTACTCCAGAAACCCTACGCTTACAACCTGAGAAAGGTTTACCCACCAACCTAAAAAGTGTATATAATCTTTTTGGTGTTGCTAATGAAATTACTGTCTCTCAGGTCATGTCAACGCTTAACCTTCCACGATCGACTGCAGGAAGATATCTAGCCGTTCTTGTTCAACTTAAGCTCATTATCAAAAAAGACTCAGGACGATTAACAAGGTATGTGCTTAACATAACCTCTTAAAAAATGGACTGTTTTTATGAGAAAAGGACCCTCTTCAAGAAGAGGGTCCTTTTTACTTTAAGGTTTAATCCAGATGCCCCAAGAATTGCTGTCATCGTCAATTTGAAGAAGTTTAGTGTAATTCTCATCGAGGAAGGTAAGAGCCTTATCTATAGTACTCCAAGTAATGTCATCGAATATGATCATTCCACCCTTGCGGACTAAAGGACCCCATTTGCAGATGTCGTAGTAAGAAGCGTCATTTGAGTGATTTCCATCGATATGAAGGATATCAATCCCTTCTATAGGGTCAGCGGTTTCTGAGGTAGATCGAACGAGTTTGATTTGGTTTGTGAGATTGAAGACAGCTATTTTGTTTTGAAGCTCACTTAGAATGCTGTCATGATCCAAATTTGCCCAATAATCTTGGTTAGGGCCGTCTTGTCCTTCAGCAGAAGCAAAAGCGCTCCAAGGATCAATGCCATAGATAACACCGCCTGTTCCTAGGGCTTTTAAAGCGTAAGCCATAGGGACGAGGGACTTCCCTCCAAAGACTCCAATTTCTACGATCGTTTGAGGATGCATAAGGCAAACAAGATCCATGAGAGTAGAGGCTTTATATTCAGAACACCAGCCTTGAAGCTGTCTCATAGCAAAAAGAGCTGTTTGTTTAAATCGTTTTTCCGAATCTACACTAGCGGTTGCTTTTACTCTATATTCATAATGAGAGTTAGGGGGTGCATAATCATACATAAGAAAGCTCCATATTTTTATTAATTTAGAAAATTTGCGTCTCTATTGTCAGAAAGGGCTCTAGGTAGTGTAGAGACAATATCTTCGGAGACGGTATACATTTGTATATTAGAGATTAGATAAAAATCCAGGTCATAAGGTAAGAACAGATTGTGTTTTTTAAAGAAGTACAAAAGTTTTTCTAGAGCAGACCTTCGTAGAATCATAGAGTAGGCGCCATAACGAGCTCCTGTTTTTATAAAAGATCCGATGCTCTCTCTTTTAGCAAAACGAATTGGGTTTTTAGGGATGAAATTAGGTCTCCATGCATAGCCACGACATTCAGTATAGTTGCCTTCTTGATCTTTGGTATCTTTATCGGTAAATAAGATATCCCAGCCTCCTGGTCCTACGGTAGAATCTAATTCATCAATCAGATTGGAAATAATGTGGGGATTTTGAATGACTTGAATGTCATCTTCCATGACCCAGATGGTAGAGTATTTAGAGTCATAAGCATCTTGAAGAATAGAAAGATGGCTTAAGAGGATTCCTATGATACCAGGAGAACAATTAGGATAATGTCCGAAGTAGGTTAGTCCTGGAGTGTTCATCAAACTGCAGAGGGGTTTTTTAGCATGTTCTTCTGAAAAAGAACAAGCCCAAAAACCTCCTTCCATGAGAGAGGGATCGTAAACGACGCCAATGTCATTGATAGTATCTAATGTGAGGTGCCAGCCATTAACAGCTGAAAATCGATAGGGCTCTATGGAGTAGGGGGCGAGTTCTTTTATGCAGTGAGCAAATTTTTCGGGCCTTTCATCTAAGTTGATTGTGTAGATAAAATCAATTCCTCTCATCCTAGAGGCTTCTTTTTTTTGTAAAACGGGTTTGAAATGGTCTTCTAACTTTGCTTGCAAGGGCCCAAAAATAATACAGAAAAAAAGAAAGGAAAAATAGATCATAGAGCTCCTGCTACTTGAAATGGAAATGGGATAGTTTGAGGGTTATTTTTTAAATTGCAAGACAAAAGGTTTTTTTCTAGAAAGTATTTGAGTTTTTAATTAAGTATCAGTAACATGCGGGCGTAATGAGTTTGTTATACAAAGCTAGGTGATGCTGTGCTCCTTTTTTTATTTAGTTATTTACAAAAAGCCTTTTCTTTACAAGTGCCAGCTGCATTTTACTATTCATCCACAAGGATGCTTTTATCCGCTTTAACAGCTCTTGTATTTACTTTGTTTTTAGGCCCAGCTTGCATTAAAAAACTTTATGCTCTGAAAACGGGCCAATCAATCCGTGTAGAAGATTGTCCTATGCTAGCTCAGTTGCATGAGAAAAAAAAAGACACTCCGACAATGGGCGGAGTTTTGATTTTAGGCGCGTTGTTATTTTCTTTATTTCTTTGGATGGATTTACAGTCTGTATTTACTTGGATTCTTTTTGCTACAACAGTATGGATTGGCGCTATTGGAGCTTATGATGATTTTTTGAAGCTTAAGTATAAGAATTCTAGAGGGTTGAGAGGTAGGAAGAAGCTCTTTTTTCAAGTGTTATTTGCAGCAGGATTAGCAAGCTATCTTCTTTTTCCTTCGATTAATGAAGGACTTTTTTCTTCTAAGTTGATGCATCTTCCTGTTGCTCAACAAGAAAATGTTACTTTATCTTTATCTGCTTATAGCTTGCAGTATTATCTTCCTTTCATAAAAGATCCTATTTTTATTTTGCAGGGACTTGGAATTGTAGCGGGATTTTTCTTTACCATCTTTGTTGTGACAGGGTCCTCTAATGCTGTTAATCTAACAGATGGATTAGATGGACTTGCTTCAGGTTGTTTAGTGATGGTCTCTCTTGTTTTAGCTCTTGTCGGTTTTTTTTCGAATAATGTAGAACTTTCAAAATACTTAAATATTTTATACATCGAAGGCAGTGGGGAGATTGCTGTGTATCTTTGCGCTTTAGCGGGTGCTTGTCTTGGTTTTCTTTGGTTTAACGGAAGTCCTGCTCAAGTATTTATGGGGGACACAGGGTCTTTAGCCTTGGGGGGGATTTTAGGGGTTTCGGCTGTTCTTTTAAGAAGAGAATTTTTATTGGCTTTAGTGGGTGGGATCTTTGTTGTAGAGACACTTTCTGTGATGATACAGGTACTTAGTTATCGATTAAGGAATAAAAAACGGGTGTTTCTTTGCACTCCACTGCATCATCATTTTGAATACAAAGGTTGGCCTGAAACAAAAGTTGTCATGCGTTTTTGGATTGTTAGTCTTCTTTTGTGTATGATAGGAATAATTTCTTTAAAACTGCAGTAGGTGTTTATGCAAAAGACGGCACTTATTGTGGGACTTGGAGTTAGTGGAAAAGCTGCTCTACACTTTCTTTGTCATTTAGGATTTAAGGTCACGGGGGTAGATAGGCGAGATTTAAGGCAAGACCCTACTTTAGCTGATGTAGAGATTTTTACAGAGAAAAGCTTTCCTTCTGGAAGAGTGTTTTCTTGGGTTATTGTTTCTCCGGGGATTCCTTTTGATCACCCTATTGTCAAAGAAGCTGTAGCTAATGGTTCTTTATTGATGGGAGAAGTAGAGCTTGGATTTCAGTATAGTAAACAAAGGGCTGTTGCTATTACAGGGACTAACGGAAAGACGACAGTAACTTCTCTTATAGAGCATGTGCTTAACTTTTGTGGTAAAAAGGCAAAAGCTATAGGGAATATAGGTTTTGCTGTTACGGAGTATTTTTTAAATCCTGATCCTGAAGAAATTTTGGTCGTAGAATTAAGTTCTTATCAGTTAGAAACTTTAAATCATCCTTTTTTTGATGCAGCTGTTATTCTTAATATCACACCAGACCACCTAGACAGCTATAATAGTTTTGCTCATTATGCAGAAACTAAGGCTCGGATTCAGCATTGTTTAAAAGAAGATGGAGAGTTATATTTAACAAAACAAGTAACTAGTGAATATTCTTCTCTTTTTACAAAGTCTTATCAGTTATTGGAAAAAGATTCTCAATTGGAACTGGAAAAATTGCCGGAGCACGATCAATGTAATCTAATGGCTGCTTGGGCTCTTTGTAATAAAATGGGAGTATCTGCTATTGAATTTACTCAAGCTTTTCAAGTATTTAAAAAGCCTTCTCATCGGATAGAGTTTATTCGTCAAATAGAAGGAGTTTGTTATTATGATGACAGTAAGGGGACAAATATCGATGCGACGATTCAAGCTGTCAAAACGATGAAGGGTTCTGTTATTTTAATTGCTGGGGGAGTGGATAAAGGATCTTCTTACATGCCTTGGAAAGAAGCTTTTTCAGAGAAGGTTAAACAAGTTTTTGTCTTGGGAGAAGCTGCAGAGAAAATATGTGCAGAATTATCCCTTTTTTTTAATGTGAAAATAGTAGATTCTTTGGAACGTGCCGTGCAAGAGGCTTCTAAGGTTGCTTTAGAAGGGGACTCGGTTTTACTTTCTCCTGGCTGTTCTAGTTTTGATATGTTTCGCGATTATGCTCATAGAGGAAGAGAATTTCAAAAGTTTGTGGCTTTGTTAGATGGGGGGGATCATATATGACCCGAAAAGATACAATTATAGCAGCTGCTTTGGTTAATGCAGGACTGCTCATTATTTTGTTTGTAAGTGCTTTGAAAAATGAAGGAAAAATAGAGCCGATAGCTCTTGAAAAAAGACCTTCAGAGATGCCTATAGCTGAAAAGGCTTTTGTGAGTGAGCCTAAAAAAGCAATGGGAGTGGATGAAGTAGAAGAGGTTTTAAAACAGTATGCACAGAAAGACTCGATACAATCTATAGCGAATGCTCAAGTTGTAGAATCTCCTGTAATTCCTTTTTTAGAGACAAATCCTTCTATGGAAATAAAATCTTCTACAGAGGTGAATGCTCCTCAAAAAGAGGCGCCAACCCTTAGTTATATAGAAGTAAAAGTTAAGAAAGGAGATGTGTTAGAAAAAATTGCAAAGCATCATCATACAACAGTTGCAGATATTATGAAAATCAACAAGCTTTCTTCTACGAGTTTAAAGATTGGTCAAGTGTTGAAAATTTCTTCTTCTGTAAATAATAAAGTAGAAGTTTCTTCTACAGTAAAAACTCCTTTAGATCCAACTTCTGCTAAGTACTATACGATTAAAGCAGGAGATAATCTTTGGACAATTGCTGTAAGGAATCATATTAAAGTAGAAGATTTGCTTAAATTGAACAATATGGCGGAAGAAAAAGCTAAAAAACTCAAACCAGGTGATACGATTCGCACTCGTTAAATATGGATAGAAAAGGGCTGATTTTTTTATTTATCGTGGCTTTATTATTTTTTATGGGTCTTTTAATGGTATTTAATACTACCTCTGCAGAGATCTTAGATAGAGCCATGAATAGAGATGTTCATTATGCCTTTTCAAGACAGCTCCTCTATGCTGTTGTCGGTTTTTTTTGTGCAATTGGGGTGTGTTTTATAGGGTATCAAACGATTTTAAGGCTTAGTGGGCCTCTTTTGGTTTTTTTTTCTGTATTATTGCTTCTCGTGTTTATTCCGGGGATTGGGTTGCAAGTCAATGGGGCTCGCAGATGGATCAATTTATTTGGTAATTCTTTTCAACCTTCTGAGTTTGTTAAATATTTAATTCCACTTTATTATATTCATAAAATAACTTCGTTGCAAACCATAGATCTAAAGTCTTTTCTTCGGCTAATGTTAATGCTATGTCTCCCTATGGGATTGATTTTGATAGAGCCAGATAATGGAACTGTATTGATTATCGGAATTACTTTAATTGTTCTTTGTCTACTCACTCGCATTCGATGGTCCTTTTGGGTTTTACCTTTACTTTTGATTGCGGTTGTCGGAGGGGGAGTTGCTCTACAGACACAACACGTCCCCGATCGTATTCGGGTATTTTTACATCCTGAATTAGATCTTTTAGGAAAAGGTCATCAACCTCATCAATCTAAGATTGCAGCAGGATCTGGTTGTTTTTTAGGAAAAGGATTAGGGGAGAGCTTGCAGAAGATGAATTATTTGCCTGAAGCTCGGAGTGATTACATTGCCGCAATTTTTGCAGAAGAATTTGGCTTTTTGGGAATTAGTATTATGATCCTATTATATATGACAATTGGCTTTTTAGGATATTTGATGGCTATTCGCTGTAGAAATATTTGTGCATTTTATGTGATTGCTGTTTTTGTATTCTTGATCTGCTTTCAAGCTTTTTTTAACTTGGGGGTTGTTTCAGGTCTTTTGCCCAGTAAAGGAATGAATCTGCCTTTTTTTAGTCAAGGGGGGTCTTCTCTTTTGGCGCAGTTTCTTTGTGTGGGTATTATTCTTAGCATTAACAAAGACTCTTTAAAAACTTATGAGAAAAAAATCTAAATCTATTCTTATCGCTGCTGGAGGGACTGGGGGACATCTTTTCCCCGCTCAAGGATTAGCAGGTCATTTGCAGAAAAAAGGTGCTGCCTACGAGATTGTATTTATGGGAAAGGGACTCGCTACGAATCCTTTCTTTAAAAGAGATCTTTTTACTTATAAAGATGTGGAGTCGGCTCCCTTTTCTTATAGGAATGGGATGAAAAATATAAAAGCTCTTTGTAAAGGTACTTGGCAGGCTTTTTGTTTTTTAGGGAAATTTTGTCCAGATGTTGTAGTAGGGTTTGGCAGCTTTCATTCTTTTCCCGTTCTCTTAGCAGCGAAACTCCGAGGGATACCTATAATTGTTTTTGAGTCGAACTCGATCCCTGGGAGAGTTAATCGTCTTTTTTCAAATGGTGCCGTTTTTTCAACGGTGCAATTTCCTGTAGCCAAAAAATATCTTAAAGGTAAGTGTCTTGAAGTTCGAGTCCCTTTTTGGCGCTTCCAAGAAAATCATCTAGTTACAAAAGAAGAAGCTCTTGCTTATTTTTCTTTATCTCCAAATGTTTGTACCTTCTTAGTATTTGGAGGCTCTCAGGGAGCTCGATTTATTAATGAAGTATTCATTGATGCATTACAGGCAATAGGTAGTAAGGTAAAGCATTTGCAGGTGATCCACTTAACAGGAAAGGCTACATCTCAAGAAGAGATGAAAAAAATCTACCAAGATAAAGGGATTTTGGCCTGTGTTAAATCCTTTGAAGAAAATATGCAATTTGCTTGGGCTTTAGCAGATGTTGCTATTTGTAGATCAGGAGCTGCTACTTTATCTGAGCTCATACACTTTGAGGTGCCAGCTATACTCATCCCCTATCCTTCAGCAGCCGACAACCATCAGCTCAAGAATGCTATCTTTATGGAAGAAATGGGGGGAGCTTTTTGTTTGGAAGAAAAAAGCATGTGTACCGATAATTTAAGGCATTTAATTGAGCAGTTTGTAGATAGTGATAATAATGTTGCTCACACAATGAAAGGTTCTATTCAAGAATTTAAGAAAAAACAGACTTCTATTTCCCTAAGTGATGTAGTAGAAGAGTTTATCCAGAAAAAGGGAGATATATAATGGAGTACCATTTTATCGGCATCGGGGGAATTGGGATGAGTGGTCTTGCCAAGATCTTATTGCAAAAGGGAGAGAAGGTGAGTGGGAGCGACATTGCTTCATCATGGATTACGGAAGAATTAGTAAAAGAAGGGGCAGAGGTTTTTATAAAGCACGATGCCTCTCAAGTTCCTGCTAATGCTAAAGTGATTTATAGTTCCGATATCCAAAGAGGAAATGTAGAGTATATGGAGTCTCAAAATAGATCCCTTCCTCTACTTCATAGATCAGTGCTTTTGCAAGAGCTTATGAAAGATAAGGAGGCTGTTTTAGTGACAGGAACTCACGGAAAAACTACGACATCTTCTCTTTTAGCTCATGTTCTTGTTTCTTGTGGCTTAGATCCTTCGTACTGCATAGGAGGAATCGTCCAAAGTTTAGGTTCTCAATCAGGTTATGGCAAGAATCGTTTATTTGTAGCAGAAGCTGATGAAAGTGATGGTTCTTTTTTAGCCTATACGCCTAAAGGGGCCATTTTGACAAATGTTGATGCCGATCACTTGGTATATTGGAAAACAGAGGAGCGTCTGCTACAAGGTTTTCTGGATTTTTATCATAAAGTATCTTGTAAAGAGTGGTTTTTTTGGTGCGCAGATGATGCAAAGCTTGCTTCTCTTTCTTTGGAGGGGGTAAGTTATGGGTTTTCTCCTGCAGCCGATTTACATATTGAAGAAGTGACTTATTTAGGATGGAAGACCAAATTTTCCTTTAGCTGGAAGGGGCGTGTTTATAGGGATATTGAAATCCCACTTATAGGCATTCATAATGTGTTGAATGCTTCAGCTGTAATAGGTCTTTGTCTGCAGATGGGGGTAGAGGAAGGAAAAGTTTTTTCTTCGTTAAAAACCTTTTCAGGAGCAGGTAGAAGGTGTGAAAAGAAAGGGGAAGAAGCGGGTATTTCAGTTTATGATGATTATGGTCATCACCCGACAGAAATTCATACGACTCTTAATGCCATTCGTGTAGCAGGGGAAGGAAGACGCATTGTAGCCCTTTTTCAGCCTCATCGGTTTAGTAGAGTTAAAGATTGTTTTTCTTCTTTTGGCCCCGCTCTTATTCCAGCAGATATTGTATTGATGACGGATATATATGGGGCAGGAGAAACTCCTATTGAAGGAATTGATGCAAAAAGTTTGCTAGAGAAAATTATTTCGCAAGGGCATGCAACATGTAAATATGTCCCTAAAGAACAAGTTGTAGAAGAGGTCCTTGCTATTTTAGAGCCCGGAGATATTGTTGTGACTATGGGAGCTGGAGACATCACTAAAATGGGTCCTTTGTTGTTAGAGAGGTTATCTGCGTGGCCGTAACAGGGTATTTTTCTAAGCATCTTTCTTACGTGCGGGCTCTTTCCTGGATTGTGGGTTCTGCTTTGGTATTTTCTTTTTTGGGTCATAAGGTAATTGAATATGCTTTTGTGAAAAAAAAGAAAGAAAGTAAGAAGCAGATCATATCTTATATTATTCAGACAGGGCCTCAAAAAGAAGTTTTAATTTCTGATTATTTAACGCAGCTATTAGGTCTTTCTTTAGATAAGCCAACTCTTTTTTCTTTTTTTAATCCGGAAGAAGCAAAGGTAGTTTTGATGAAATCACCCCTTCTTTCGGAAGTGATTGTTAAAAAAATCAAACCAAATATGGTCTATATTGACTATACAGTTAGAAAGCCGCTTGTTTGGGCTCTTGATTTTTTTAATGCAGCTTTAGATAGGGAAGGAGTTGTTATTCCCATGCATCCTTTTTTTTCTCCTAAAAAAATGCCAGAAATATACTTTGGAGAAAAGGGGCTAAAGGAAAGTGGGGAGGTGGCCTTAGGCTCTAATGTGAAGGGACATTACGTAGATTTGGCTTTTTCTGTATTAGAGCTTCTTTTAGATAAGGGTAAAGACCTTTTTTTTGTAAAAAGAATTGATGTTTCGGAAGCATTAGCTCCTAGTTTAGGTAGAAGAGAAATCATTGTGATCATAGAAAATGAGTTATATCAAAAACCTCAAGAAGCTCCCCTGGTTTCCTCTCACTTTTTACGATTAACGCCTAAGCAATACTCTCAAGAGATAAGTAACTATCTAAAGCTAAGGGAGCATCTGTTAGAGTCAGAAAAGCAAGAAGAGGGTCTTTCTCCTACTAAAAGCAAAATCATAGACTTAAGACTGCCTCAGCTTGCTTTTATTGATGCTTCTCCGGGTTAAACAAGGTCCTGGTCTAAATAAGCTACTTTTAACTTCAATATCGCCCTAAAAAAACTTTTTATCCTTAATAACTAAACGCTTCCCTTGAAAAGCAATTCCGA
>CANNLR010000013.1 GCA_947505635.1 Chlamydiota bacterium | reverse complement strand
TTCTTCTTTTCAGGGACAATAATTTCACAGGAGTTTAATAAAATTTTTTTAGAATATAAAGCCTTTCTATCTGCAATAGGTCTGAAGCCGGCTCTATCTAATGCCCTCTTAAGAGAGCTCCCCACGTCAATCTCATATTCTCCTGGCCTAAGCACCGCACCTGAAATAAATACCCTAACCGTCTCTTTTCCTTTTCCAGATTCCAAATACTCTTGTAACACAGTCCCTTCTAATAGAGGAGAAGAGACAAAAAAAAGAAAACAACCAGATAAAACAATAGATAAGCAAATCACCCATTCCCTAAATGTTATTTTCTCTTTTTCCATCTTCTTCTCCAAAGACACCCTATTAAAAAATCCTTGAGGAGAAATAACCTAGTCCTTTAGCAAAAGCACCTGTGGCTGAAGCCGCTGTAGCCAGCTGACTACTCCCTCCCGCTAACATAGTACCTGCTAAAACCATAGAAGCCGCACTCTCTACAGCTTGTAGTCTAGCAAATGAACTATACTCCACTCGAGGAAGCGCACTGACGAAACGAATAGTAGCACCTACCCCTACCGCTTGAAAATTAGTTTTTCTATACAAATCTGTAACGCCTGCAAAAAAAGGAATAGCAATTTGTTTTTCCAAAAAGCTTGCTGCGTCATACGCCTTATTAATAACCGCCGCACCATTACTTACACACCCCATCAAGGCATTAAAAGTTAGGTCCATAGCCAAATTATAGACTCCCTGCGCCGTCATCATGACTTGTCTAGGCAAAGATCCCAAAGCACTCCAACCCTTCAAAGTCTTCACTGCCCCTCTAAAATTATCATCACAAGGCATTTTAACAGAAAAAAACACATCAGCTATAGAGCTAAAAGCTTCTACAATTTTACCACCCATGATTAACGTATTCATTTCACACAAATCTCTACTTAATCTATCAGCAACCTTTGCTGTTCGATCATACACGTACTGCGCATTTAAAGAAAAAACTGACATAGTCAAACCCCTTAATATTAACATTATCTTAACAAGAAGAAGACTTTATGGGACAAAGAGATTTTAGGTAAAGAAAAATATCTAGACTAAGAAAAAAGACTAAACTTCTAAAGAGAAGTGCTTAGAAACGCCTCGAAGGAACTCTTCTGTTTTCATGGCTTTTTTACCTTCTAGCTGGACAAAAAGCAATTCCAAAAGACCCTCCTTACAAGAGATCTTTATACTAGTTCGATCAACAAAAAGAACTCCTATTTTTTCTATAGGTCCTTTATGGATTTTACTAGATAAAATTTTTAATCGCTTGATCTCTAATCCAAATTGCAACTTAATAAAAGCACCAGGAAAAGGAGATACGGCTCGAATCTGATTATGAATAGATTCAACACTTTTTTCCCAATCTATGACACAATCTTCAGGAGAAATTTTTGCCGCAAACGTAACTTTAGATTCGTCTTGCTTCTTTTTACCAGCATAGTACTCATCAAAATTACAAAGAAGATCAGGCAAAGACTGTTTAGCAGCAGACAAAAGGGCCGCTTCCAACTCGATAACATTCATTTCAGGAAGTATAGGAACGATCTCTTGCTTGAGAATATCTCCTGCATCCATTTTAAGAACCATCTCCATAAAAGTTACCCCTGAAAATTCCTTTCCATCCATAATGCATCTTTGTATGGGGGCGGCTCCTCTATATTCCGGCAGAAGGCTTGTGTGAATATTAACGCATCCCTTGGAAGGGATAGAAAGTAGATTACTTTTTATAATCTCCCCATAAGCGACAACTAAAAAAAGATCGGGGTTAAACTTTTTAAGCTCCTCACAAAATAAATCTGTTGAAGCTTTTTCCGGTTGAAAAACCGGTATATTGGACAAAACCTTCATACTGAACTCTTTTACAGGACAAGGCTGAAGCTTAAGATCTCTTCCTCGAGGGCGATCAGGACGAGTCACGATTGCCTCAATAGAATGCCCCGAAGAAATTAAACATTCTAAAATACCAACAGAAAAAGATGAGGTTCCAAAGAAGATAATTCTCATTTTACAGAAGAGCTCATCTCCTCTTCGCAAAGCTTTTCTACTTCATCGACTTCTTCTTCTTGCACAACATCTAAACTATGAAGGCCAATTAAACCCCTCTTAGAAGACCTACAAAAAGAAACCCAATGCTCTACATAAGAATTCATAGGGACTTCTTTTTCTACAAGATCCAAGGCTTCTGAAATACCTAAACCTGATCGATAGGTAATTTTAAAAGCCTGATGTAATGCCTTTCTTTCTTCGAAAGAAAAACCATTTCTCTTTAATCCTATAAGATTAAGGCCTCCCACTTTATAAGGGACTCCTGCACCTATAGTAAAAGGAGGCACATCATGCGTAATTCGGCTAAAACCACCAACCATAGAATTTCTCCCGATTCGAGAAAATTGATGTACGGGAGTCATCCCGCCAATAATTGCATAGTCTTCTACAATCACATGACCCGCTAGCATAGCATTATTTGCCATAATGACTCGATTTCCCACTTCACAATTATGAGCTACATGACAATAAGCCATCAAAAGACAATGATCTCCAATTTTAACAACTGACCCTTCTTGACATGAAGAATTAATGGTTACAAATTCTCGAATTTCACAGTGCTTACCAATTACCACATAAGTTTTTTCCCCGCGAAATTTTAAGTCTTGAGGTTTTGTGCCAATACTTGCGGAAGGCCATATAACGGTCCCTTCTCCAATAGTTGTGTATCCATCAATATAGGCGAAGGACTTAATAATAACGTTGTCTTCTAGAGTGACAGTGCTTTTGACAACAGCATAGGCTTCAATTGTCACATTTAGACCAATTTTTGCACCTTCTTCTACTACTGCCAAAGGATGTATATTAACCATATGTGTCCGTACCTTAAATATTAGCTTCTTTCTAAATTTGTTCTTTACTAACTAAAGCAAATGCAATTTCTGCTTCTGCAACTATTTGATCGTTAACAAATGCTTTTGTTATCATCTTCCCAGCTCGGCTTGTTACATGAACAGCTGTGGCATGCAACATAAGCACATCCCCAGGAACTACAGGTCTTCTAAACTTCACGTTATTCATATTCAATAGGACCGCTATTTTTTGATCATATCCTTTTTGATGAAGCCAAATGCCACCAGTTTGAGCAAGGGCTTCTAGGATAAGAACACCCGGCATAATGGGGGCCCCAGGAAAATGCCCTTGAAAGAACGGCTCATTCATTGTAACATTTTTTTGCCCAATGATTTGATTCTCTTCAAGATTAAGATAAACCACTCTATCCACAAGTAAAAATGGGTATTTATGAGGTAAAATCTTGGATATTTCTTTTGCATTAAGCACAATGGAATGCTTTGAAGTGTCTACCACCATTACAAACTCTCCTTCTTAAACTGATCCAGCAATTCATTTGCAAATGCATTATTAGCATGATGCCCTGAACGAATTGCAATAATATGAGCAAAAAACGAAAATCCCATTAGATAAAGATCTCCTATCATATCTAAAATTTTATGACGTACCATTTCTTCAGGGAGGCGCAAGCCTTCGGGATTTAACACTTGATTATCTTTTATCACAAGAGCACTTTCTAAACTGCCCCCTTTTAAAAAACCCTTTTCAATTAAAGGAGCAATCTCCTCATAAACAGAAAATGTTCTACAAGGAGCAATTTCTTGCTTAAAAGAATTCTGCTGCAAAGAAATGGAAAAAAATTGGGTACCTATATAGCTAGAGCTTGGATAATGCAACGTGTAACTAATCCTACACTCTTCAGCAGGTAATGCTACAAGATGAACATCTCCACAGGACCAGTACACCGGAGTTTTAAGTTCTCGAATCTCTTTTTCTCCCTGAGGGAACAAGCCGGCATCCTCAATCATTTCTACAAAAGGCATCGCACTTCCATCAAAAATGGGGATCTCAGGACCTGAAAGTTGCACAAGCAAGTCATCTATTCCATAAACATGTAAGGCAGCCATCAAGTGCTCAACGGTTTGAACAGAAAAAATTTCATTACCAATAATCGTGCACCGAGGAGTTCCTTTAACAAGAGAGAGATTAAGCTGAAACTTGGGAGACCCTGGAAGATCAGTCCTTTGAAAGACAATTCCCGATCCAAAAGGCAACGGTTTCAGCGTTAAAAGAGCTTCTTCTCCTGTAAATACTCCAACACCCTTTTTTGATACTTCTTTTTGAAGAGTATAAGAAGGACGCATCCTTCTTTTGTTATTACTTATTTCTTTAGCGCAAGACAACAGAAAACCCCTATAATTCACGAAAAACCAATTATACATATAAAAATCAGAAAAAAACTACTATTTTCTCTCTTTTTTCTCAAGATCTATTTTAAAGCTTAAAATCATAAAAAATAAAATATCACAAACTGATGTATTTTTAATTTCCATCTTCTTAATTTAATTGAAACAAAATTAGAAGATGGAAAAAGCATTACCCTGTAAAATAAAATATTATTAATACTGCTCTAAAAACTATTCTACCAATTATTATCCTGTTCATAACCCAGTGCAATGAGAGACTTCCCTAGTCTATGCTTAAAAGCTTCTTTATGCTCTTCTGTAAAAAAATTCTTCCAATTATTCACTTTCCCTTGTTGAAAGGTACTTTGAAAGTGTGCAAATTTCCCACTACTAAAAGGATCTACTTCGTTTCCATAAAGACTAGAAGCGATATCACTTAACAAAGATTCTGAAACAGATAAATCTAAATATGTAATAATGCGCCTTAATTCTTCCTTCTGTAATTCTTCAGATCCACCACCCCTTAGACCTACTAAATTTTCATATTTGCATACAAGGCAATCTCGCTCTTGACTATACTGCACGGCTTGTTCAGCAATCTTCGCAATCGATGCTTGTAAGGAATTTGGAGCAAATTCCGCCACCTCATCTAATTCATAATCAAAGTTAATTACAAACAAAAGCTGCTTTTCAAAAGACATCTTCTTAAATTTATTTCTAATATCTTGATTCATCCCTGGCCAAGGACTTTTGCAAATTTGATGAACCATAGATATGCATACATCACGTAAATCCCTAACATTAATAATTTTTTTTAATTCGGGCAAATGACTATAGTTTTTCTCCAATTGAGAGGACACGCAAAAATGCGTGTATAAAAATCCCTGTTCAGAAGGAATATAACACAGGGAAGGAAAGTGAGTATGCCATATAGGAGATCCTCCAGTTAAAAAGTATAACGCTTTAATAACCATGTGAGAGCCTGATTTAGGGATCGTAATCAAAACGCAAGGTGGCGCAGATTCACCCACAACAACTGTAGAAGAAAACAAACAGCTTAAAAAAATAAATAATCGACTAATTTTAACCATTTTCCGCCTCCTGTACGTAATTAAATTGCAGATAATTATTGTCTATACGCTTCACTTGACCACAACCCTTCACAGGATCTTCTTTATTTTTCCAATCCCACGTTCTCCAACTTCCACTCCAATAATGAATACCTGCTGTTTCAGGTAAGCACTCAAATGACTTTCCACTCATTAAGTCTTTTTCTGTAAACGGGTAAAAAAAAGTACAGGGTAAATACATATTCCTATATCGATCAGGATTTTGTAATATATATTCACAAATAATGCGGGTTAGATAAGAAGGTCCCGATCTTTCTAAAGCTCCTGCAGATGAATAGTGAGCAAGATAATTTGCCTTCATATTTACAGTTAAGTGCTTGACAAGAGGATGATGAGGAATAGATGCCATTAAAGCGTTGCACATTTTGAACATATTTCTTGTTGAAATTACTCCATGCTGCAATGGTTCAAATCCAATATAAAAATCATATTGTTTATGTAATTCTTCGAAGATATCTATGTTTACACATTCATAATCCACATCCACATAAACTCCACCATACTGACTCAACAGCTCTAAACGAAGAATATCTGATTTTTCTCCCTTATTCGTAGATAGCTCATAAACATCTTTATTATATAAATTTAAAGATTTCACATCTTCATCCATCCAGAGTTTATACTCCCACCCCTTTAAAGAAGCCCAAACGGCCATCCACTTATGATATTTTTCAGGAACTTCTCCCCCTAGCCAAATTTGATGTATAATTCGCGGGATTCGGTAATTTTGAGCATCATCTTGATGTGAAATGTTTTTTTCGTAATTGTTTTTAAAAGCATCAACCAATTCTTGATCCATACTTGCATACCGCTGTTTTTGTAGAGCATAATTCCCCTCTACTCCCCTTTGCCTCAACATTGACACATCAAAATCTGGATAAACAATTTGAGCTCCACCTAGTCGAGAAAATAAACAAAAAAACACGAATATACAATTCATCAAAACACTTAAACTAAACATCTTGCCTAGCTCCTTATTACAATATAAAAAATGCCATATACTCTCCTATTTCAATCTTCAATGTCAATTAGAAATTGATCTTTATCTAAAAATAAACATACATATAAATAATATTTCATATAGACAAAACTAACATAATTATATATAATTAAAATAATTATAAAAATAGGAATGAAAATTATGATTACGCCTGTTACTAAAATTGTTTTTTTTATTTGTTGTCATTCTGGCCCTGCCGATCATTTTGCTACCTTTGCAGAGGAGTTAACAAAGGACGGTTACGAAGTCCAAGTCTTGGCTTCAGGTCCAGCTTTAAAAAAATTTCAAGATCGAAATATAGAAGTCAAAACTTCTTTCATAGTAGACAACCTCTCTAAGGAAGAAGAATCACAATTAGCTACCTCAATCGTTAAAACATGCTCCAAAGCCTTCGCTGTTGTTTCCGATGTAGGACATAAATTTGATATTGTGCTCCAAAACACTTTAGCCGAAAAGGCTCCAGAACTCTTACGCGTAGCGTATTATGATAACCCTGAATCTCCAGACCCCTACCTCCCTATAGACTACTCCTCTATAGCTAAACAAGTCATGAGTGCAGCGCAAAAAGTGCTTTTTGCTAATGCAAACCTTGCAGAAGACTCTACGATATACCTACCTACACAGCAAAGAATAGGACTAGGTTATTACCCTATTATCCAAGCTGACAAAATTGAAAAACGAAGAGAGATAGATCACAGTTCAATGCGTTCTCAATTCCTTAAAGACCATAACCAAAACGATCACGGACAAAAAGTGCTTACTTACTTTGGAGGCAATAATAGCGAATACTTCACTGAAGCCTTTCCTGCTTTTCTCCAATTTCTCTCAGAAGGAATACAAGAAACAGACTTGTCTAACTTCACTATTGTTTTACAACAACATCCTGGAGCTAAAAACAGCAATCTAGATCGTCAACAATTAGAAAATTGGATCAAAAAACACGAAAAAGAAATCAATGCTCCCACATTTATTATTTCCAATAGGACAACAGACGAGATGCAAATTATAACAGAAGGAGCCTTATACCATCAAACTAGCATGGGCCCCTTACTCGCAATTCCAGGTATCTCTCTCATACAAATCGGAGCTAAGCCCTATAAAGATGTTTTAATTAAAGGGGGCTTATGTCCCTCTGTGACTAATTCCTCCCAATTATTGCAGGCCCTTGCCGCGATAAAGCCTCGGACTATTTCTTCTGAGCAGAAAAAGGAAATTTTCAACAGCTTAGGCATCAAAGAAAATTGGAAAGAATGTCTGAAAGAATCCTTATCGAGCAAGCCAAGGTCTTTATAGGCCTATACCAGTTAGAAGGTCTGCGCTCTTGCAGACCTTCTAATGCACTTCTTCTCCTTCATCCTTAAACTCACCTTGATTGTATCTATCGACAATCCTATGGATAATATCTGTAGTTGATATGCCTTTTGTATAAGGGACCGTACGAAGGATTCCCCGTTTCAACGCTACACCGCATTGATCTCCCAAGAGCTCTTGGCTAAAGTCATCGCCACGAACTAAATAAGTAATTTGAAGTTCTTTAATCATTTCCTCTGTCAAACGAAGAGGGGGCGCTATAATTACCTGATCTACATATTTACAGGCTTCGATGACCTTAACTCGTTCCTCTAAGGTTAATATAGGCTCTCTTTTGTATTCTTTTGCCACGTCATTAGCAATAACACCCACTATCAAATAGTCTCCCATAGCTCGGGCTTTTTTGAAAAACTCTACATGTCCTGCATGGAACATATCTCCTACTACAGCTGTATAGATGATTTTTTTTGAATTGACTTCTTCAGCTAAAAGCTGAGAGCAGAAAACACATAACAAGCAAATGAATATCTTGATTGTTTTTTTCATAAAATTTCTCCACAACATTGTGGAAATAATATACGATTTAATGAATTTATTTTCAATATTAACAATTAAATTAAGAATCATAAAAAATAAATCAAACTAATTTACAATTCCTTATACAAATCAGATGCAAGCGTTATATTTTTTTTTGTCACCGTGGATAGTGCTCCCACTGATTGTTTCACAATAAGACATTTTCAAACAAAGCAAGTAATATACAGAGAAGAAGGCCTATCCTTCCCTTATTTCCCTCAAGAATGCCTCAAAGATCGAGAGCGTAAAAAAACTCTCTTTCCATAGATTATAAAACAAAAGCTAAAGCACAGAACAATCAGAGGAGCATCTCCCCAATGAGAAAATAACGTCCTATATTGATATTTAGGAACAGATACATATAAAGCTCCCTTTTGATTCTCTTCTAGCTTTGCTATTACCCTTCCCATGCTGTCAACGGCTGCTGTCACACCTATGCTACAAGAACGTATAATAGGAACTCCGTTTTCTACGGATCGAATTAAACCTTGAGTAAAATGTTGTTTAGAAAGTCTTGAAAAGGGAAACCATCCATCATTTGTTAAATTAACAAAAAGCTCGGCCCCCATTTCCCTTCCTTCTTGCATAATGGATGAAAAGAGTTCTTCATAACAAATAGAAGGAGATATCTTATTAGGACCTAACACTTCAGCCTGTGTTCCTGCTGTAAAAAAACTTTCTATTCCATAACGTCGACTTAACTTCCTCAATCCCTCAAAAGGAATATATTCTGCTAGAGGAAGTAGAATTCTTTTATCATATCTTTCAGGTAAAAGTCCCGGTTCAAAAGAAAAAGCAGAATTATAGTTTTGTCCAAGTTCCTCTACGTCCAGACCGGCCATCACTTGCGTATGAAAAAAATTAGACAACGTCTGTATCCAATAAGCATTGGATACTCTAAGTCCTATACCTAATTTTTTCTGCACAAACGGCTCTTTATCAGCAGGAAAACTTTCGCTCACCCCTTCTCCAAAGGCATCCATAAGCTCTTTTTGAACTACCTGTTTTTCATATACATAGCGATCAAAACCAAAAGGGAAAGCTGCCTCAGGCAATACGACCAAATCCATTTTCTGTTTTGCATATGTGGCTAATTCTTCCAAAACACTTCGCCACTGCAGAATAGGATGGATAAACTCTTCTTCTCTTTCTAAAATTTGGTACTTTTGAGAAGGAAGTAATCCCGTTTGAATCAATACAGCCAAATAAGATCCATCACCCTTTTTTTCTTTCACGTAATCATGGTAAGCAATATGTCCCATTCCATAAACATAAGGGAGAAATATAACAAAAACCCACTGACATAAAAAGAAAGTAGACCTTGGAGATTTAAGGAATCTAAGTCCCATAAGATTTGTCATTATAACCCAAAATGACAACCCTAAAATTCCAAAAAAAGAGGCCATCTGTAAAGAAAACAAATGACAACTTAAAGAAAGGCCTACGAAATTAAAAGCAAATCCACATAAAAAATATAATCGACTCCATTCCATAAGGGTCCATAAACCACAAAGACCTAAAATAGAAAGCCCATCTAATTTAGAAGTAGTACGAATTTTTCGTGAAAAAAAAGAAAATTGCCAAGCACAAGCCAACGCAATTAAAAAATAAACAATGAGTATGTAGAATCCTTGATACTCTGTATCCGTCATCCAAGAGAGTTGCACTAAGGAGACCCCAAGAAACCAAAAAAAAGAAACCCAAGAAGCCTGCCTTTCAGACAAGCCCTCTAAGGTCTTCCAATGTATAGCAAAAGCAAAAGAAGCCGCTAAAGGCCCACACCAGGAGTGCCAAGCATTTTGGCCCAATGCTACTAAAATAAAACTAACTACCTGGCAAATGCCTATAAAAAACAACGTCATCTATGCAACTTTTTTATCTCGCTCACAACCTTTTCCAAAAGCCAATACTACCATAAGTCCTCCAAAAATAGCTAAATTTTTAAAAAACATTGTCATTGCAATCGTTTGCTCAGTCCCAGTTAGGTGCCAAAAATCATATACTACTCCAGTTTCTACAAGTAAAAATAAAAGTAAAAAGCTAGAGCCCAAACGAACTCTCCAGCCCACAATCATCAATAAAGAGCCTAAAAACTGTAAGGCAACTCCAACCATAAGAACCGTTGGCAGCCAAGATAACACATCTGCCATCAACAAACTAACCTGTTCGTTTCCTTGATAAACATGCATCCATCTTGTGAAAATCATAGTGAAATACTGCTCTGTTTCTGGCCAGTTTAACACCTCAATTATAGAAGAAAACAAAAAAATTACACTTAAAAATACTCGACCTATATAGGCTGTACTTATTTGAAATATATTCACTGAAGACTCCTTTCTATCTAGTTATGATAAATCGCAATCTGCCAGATATTGAAATGAAAATCTTCAAAAAAAACATTTTATTTTATTTTTCACAGAAAAAAGAGGGGCTTTCAAGTCCATCTTTAAAATTAGAATACTCTTTACCAAAGATCAACTCCGGAGAAAATCCCATGAATATTTTTCCTCCCCAAAAAAAAGAACTCACCCCTAGCCCAGGTCCTATATAAAATTGAGATTTTAGATTAGGTTTGGAGCAATAGAGATAAGTCATAGAAGCTTTTACCTGAGTGATCTCAATAACTGTTACAACAGAAAGGGTTGCATCAAAACTATGATGTCCCCATTGATTTCTATGACCTAATGCAAAAGAAGGCAACGGAAGGGGAAATGGACCAAGCCCCAAATCTACGTGAGAGAACGCATTTTGGACCTCAATTGCATCATCTTTACTGGGTATACTTTCTTCATTTGTAGCAAACATATTAAAAATAGTTATTCTATTTCAATGATTTTTTTTCTGGTTTTTTCCCCAAAAACAATCTTCACTGAAGATTTGGGAACTTTAAAATGTTTTGCTAACTTTCGAATGATTTCTGCGTTGGCCTTCCCCTTTTCCGGAGAGATCGATATCCCTATAGTGATACGGTTCCCCTCAATCTGCAAATCATTTTTATGAAATTTTACACAAACTTCGTATCTCATTCTAAAATCTATTTGACCAATAAGAGCCAATTGTAGTATCATCTTTGGCAAATGTATATACAATTCAGAAACACTCATCTTTTGCAAGTCCTCCAGAGCTACGAGAAGCAACGCCTTCCCTTAGATGTTTTTTTACGCATCTATTTTAAAAATCATAAGGCAATTGGATCTCACGATAGAAAATATATCACTGAGACTCTCTATTCTATGATTCGTTGGAAAGGGCTTGTCGATTTTTTCTGCCTAGGGGATCTATCTTGGGAAAAAAGAATACAAGTTTTAGAACATCTGCAACCTGAAAATCATATAGAAGATACACAAATTCCTATTCATGACAGAGTGAGCTTCCCTAAATTTTACTTTGATTTCTTATGTGAACAAATTGGAGAAGAAAAAGCCATTTCTTTTTGTTTAGCCTCTAACACTCCTGCCCCCACTACCATTAGAGCCAATGCATTAAAGATCTCTAGAGACCATCTATTACAAAGGTTGAAATTAACAAATCCAGTAAGAGCCGGTACTGAATCTCCGCTTGCTATACACTTTGCTAGAAGAGTAAACTTCTTAATTCTCCCTGAGTTTAGAGAAGGTTTGTTTGAAGTTCAAGACGAAGGAAGTCAACTTGCTGCTTTGCAAGTTGATGTCAAACCTGGAGATCAGTTTCTAGACTACTGCGCAGGATCCGGCGGAAAAGCCCTAGCTATTGCACCTAAAATGCAAGGAAAAGGGCAACTACATCTACATGACATCCGTTCTCAAGTTCTTGCTGAGGCGAAAAAAAGACTTCATCGAGCTGGAATACAAAATGCTCAAATCATTTTTTCCGAAGATTTAAAGAAAAAAAATCTTCATCAAAAAATGGATTGGGTCCTTGTTGACGCTCCTTGTAGCGGCTCTGGAACTTTACGAAGAAATCCTGATATGAAGTGGCGGTTTTCTTTTGAAGATCTAGAAACAACAGTTCAAATTCAAAGAGAAATTTTCGCAAAAGCTTTAACTTACGTAAAACCGAAAGGTCATATTGTCTACACAACTTGCAGCATTTTTCCTATGGAAAATGAAGACCAAGTAAAATATTTCACAGAAACACTTCCTGTTACCGTTGCAAAACCTCCTTTTTATTCGACTCCTTCTCCAGGAGGAATGGATGGCTTTTACTCTATAGTTTTGCAAAAATCATAATTTTTGCTACAATTTTGACATCTTGCCAGTCAAATTTAAATTAAGGACCTATACACCTATGCTCTCAAACAAAAAGCCCGTTCTTTTCTTTTTCCTTTTTCTTTTATGTAGCGTCTTTATTCAAGCAGATCCAACCTTGTTTCCAGAAGAAAACAAGCGCTTGATTATTCAAAATAGAATTCTCGTTAAAGTAGGTGATACCACCATTTCTGTATTAGATGTAGTCAAAAAAATGGAAGTATTCTTAAATAAACACTACCCTCAATACGCAGAGTCTCTACCAGCTAAGTATCAATACTTCTCCACTCAATGGAGAGACATGCTCTTCCAAATGATCGATCATGAGCTCATCTTGCTTGATGCCGATAAAATGGAATTAAAAATCACAGATGCTGAAGTTAGAGAAACTCTTTTTGAAAAATTCGGACCTAATGTTATGACAACTCTAGATAAAATAGGGTTAACTTATGAAGAAGCTAGAGCCATGATCCATTCGGAGCTTGCCGTACAAAAGATGACTTGGTTTAAAGTTCACGCAAAAGCTCTATCAGCTGTAAATACACAAGATATTCGATCAGCCTATGCTAATTATTGCGAAAAAAATCCTCCTAAAGAAGAATGGGAATATCAAACCCTTTCCATTCGAGCTCAAAATGAAGAAACTGCTCATCAAATAGCACAAAAAGCCTTCACACTTTATCAATCCTCCCCCTCTCTTATCGCAGAGGCTATAGAAAAACTCAAAGAACCTAACCTTGTAGATCCAGAAGCCAAACCCTCCTTTCAAATCACTCTTTCCGATACAATTAAAACAGAGACAAAGAACTTATCCCAGACTTATAAAAATGTCTTAACAACCCTTTCCCCTCTATCGATGAGCGGACCTATTAAACAAGTTAATCGAACAGATCAAAGCATTATTTACCGCATCTTTTACTTGAAAAATCACACAAAAACACTTACCCCTAGTCTTCGATCTCTTTATGACAAACTGCAAAATCAACTTATCCAGGAAGAATCGGAAAAAGGATTTAGACTCTATCTATCCAAATTAAGAGATCGTTATGGTTTTGACACAAGACTAGAGGAAATCATTCCCGCTAGTTTTCAACCTTTTTCTCTTAACTAATAAGAAAGAGATGCTCAATACTCCTAGAGCCATACCATAACCAAAGTAGGCTCTATTCCTCTTCATAAACATCCCAATCAGCTCCATTTTTTTCCCCGCCTTATACATAAAAGTCGGATCAACACCTCTAGAAGCCAGCAAGGGAATGGTTTTTTCCCACTTTCCATTTTGATCAAATAACTGAACACAACCTACTTCATCTCTTTCTTTTATAGGCAATTCCAGAGGATACCACATCACTTCTGAATGAAACTCTTTCTCTTCTGAAGGATAAAAAGAAACAGTTAAATCTGTGGATAAGACCGCATGCAATGTATCCTTAGCCCCTTCTAATTGCTTATGAAATAGATCATATTCTTGAGAAAGAAGCTTTCTAGCCTGCTTAGGTTCATTAAATGCTGCCTCAAACAACTGAACAACCGTACGATATCTTTGTGCACTCTCTTGACAATTGCATACAACGGCAATGAGATCTCTATCCCCCTTTTGAGCCGAAGCAACCAGATTGAAACCTGCCTGTTGTGTATAACCTGTCTTTATTCCTGTTGCATAGGGATAATAATATTTACCGGGCTTCAATAGACCATTTGTTTGCTTAAGCCAGAAAGCCTCCTGTTTATTAGTCTGAGGACGCTCATATTGCATAGTCATTACCACATCTTTAAATATCGGATTTTTCTTAGCGAACCTAGCCATAAGAGCTAAATCAAAGGCTGTTGTAACATGTCTATGATCAGGAAGTCCGTGAGGATTGGTAAAATACGTATGCTTGCATCCTATGGCTCGTAAAAAGAGATTCAACTCTTCCATGAATTTAGGGATCGATCCGCTAACATTTTCTGCTACAACATTAGAGGCATCATTACCAGACACCAACATTGCAGCATACAATAAAGATTTAAGATCTAACTGTTCCCCCGCTTTAATTCCTGCATGCGTCCCGCCAAACTCCAATCGATAGGAAGGATGCTTTCCACTATTTCTCCTCACATGACTCGGTACAATTCCTATAGCATCAGCAGAAGCTGTTATCAGCTGATCTAAATCCTTTCCCTTCTTGTGCATTGCATAAAAAATTGTAGCCAATTTCGTTGTACTGGCTGGATAACATACTTGAGTACTATTTTTCTCAAATAGAACTTTTCCATTTTCCGCATTAACCAAAATGGCAATTGGAGCCATAATTTCGCAACGCAAAGGCTCAGATTCTACTTCTTTTACAAGAAATATCACAAAAACAAAAAATATTTTTACACAAGATACAGTCTTCATATACCCTCACATTCAATTACTTAGGTGCGCTTAACGACCAGTATCGCAAAAAATCTTATTTATTTTGAAGTTATTTTCTTTAAAATAAAAAGAGAAGTTGAACAATATGATATTTTAAAGGGTAATTTTTATAATCCCCCTCCCAAGAGATAAACCTGGTAACAAAGAGTTATATCATGAATCCCATTCAGTTGGAAGAAGCCTATAAAGACTTTACAGATAATCTACAGGAATGGGCCCCAGATGGATGTATCCATGTCAGCTTACAACTACTCCAAGATCTAGGGTTACTTAACAATTGGGATGAAGCTCCCTCCAGCCCAGAGTCTTTAACTCAACAGTTTCATGTAATAGAAACTAATGATAAAGTGACTCTATTTAATGAAAAATTTGCCGTCTGGATTACGCCTCAAGCTCAATCAGAATTGCCTAGTACACTTATTATCATTGCTTTAATTCAAAACCTAAAACCTCATCTTGAAATTGTGTACACAACTTCAGGAGTCTATAATACTCCCAAATACATTTTAAAAGTTCTACAACATTTTATGACAGAGATGTTAGATACGGAAGCGACTTTATCTTCTATAGAGGAAAAAAAAGACTAAACCTATAATGAGATTTCGGGGAGTTTACTCAACAACCCTATAACAATTTTCTGAGAAAGCTGCCGAAACAAAGGCTTTGCTGCATCATCATGCGCACTTTCTCTAGAATCTAACTGGCCCAAAGAAAATGGCATAATAGGCTGAGATTTAGCAAACAGTAAATCTCTAGGAGAACCTGGATCTGTGTAGTCATAATCTACGCTAGCTCTCACTTCTAAAGGACCCATCACAACCTTTCCTGAGTTTTGTTCTATTAAAGAAACCATTGCAATAATACTACGGCAATCTTCCACCCCTAACAGGTTTTTCTCTAAAGACCCTGAGGGGTTATCCCTATCATAGCGAAAACCAATACGTTCTTGCGTATCGGATACTACAACTACGCGTAAGGTGAAATCCCCTCCTGACTGTAAACAAGAAAATTCTCCACTAGAGCTAAGTTGATAAACTAGCTCATTGTTAAGCAATGCATCAGAATCCCCTGAAATATAAGGCACAGAAATAGTCCTCCCTGATTCTTCTTGAGAGGAATAGTGATAGCCACAAGAGCCTAAAAGCAATACAAGTAATAACAGTCGCATACAGGCCTTTCTTATTGCATTTCTGCAGAATCCAAAGAGGAGTTATCTACAATAACGGGAATTCCATTTTGAGGAATAATTAGACTTTCTTCTTTATTTCCATATTTTGGCAAAAGAACGTTAAGCCTCTCTCGTGATTGCATCGCAATCTTCGTATTCGGATACTTATTCATGATCTTGGAATAATAAATAATCGATGCTTTAGGTTTTTTTGTCCTTTCATAAAACTGAGCCGTTTTATACAAATCTTTAGCATACACTTCCATCATGGCATATAAGATCTCTTCCGCCTCTGAAATTTTAGGATCTTCCGGAAAATCCATTTTAAATTTTTTAATATTTATCCCTGCTAAATCTAAGTAATCAGGATCTGCGTACTCCTCTTCACTCATAGTCTTGTATACTTTAGTAATCGCAACATAACTATCTCGGGCTAGAGAACTTTTAGGGAAGCGACGTAAAAGAACTTGAAAAACCTCTAAACTTTCCTTAAAGTCTTTTTCCGAAAATAAAATATTTGCTTTCCCAAAAAGAGATTGTATAGCAAGGTCATGCTGAGGAAGGGCCATAATTACTTCGTCATAAATTTCAATAGCCTCTCTTTTTCCAGAACTCCATTTAGGCATGCTCTCTTTTCCGAGAAGACGTCTTTTGGCCCCCTGTTCAAAAGCTTGAGCAATTAAAAATTTATACCGAATGGATTCCTCGAAATATTTCGGAGTCAGTTGATTCGTGAGGTATTGAGAAAAATATTTATTCGACAAATCTAACTCGCCCAAATTAAAATAGGCCAGTCCTAAATAGAAATAGGAATCCTGAGCAAAGACTGTTTCAGAAAAGTTTTTTACTAAAATACGAGACTGCCTGATCAATTCCATCCAATTAGAACTCTCAAGAGCCTCTTTACCTAGACTATAATGCTCTTGTACAGACAATGTAGCCAACTCATGAGTTCCTATCAGTTTTCCATCTTTAATCGTGTACGCAGCATAGGAACAAATAGGAAGGGATATAGCACTTATCGCGCATAAAAAAAATCTTTTCATAAAAAACTCCAGGAAAATATGCTCTATCATAGATCAGTTCTAGAAAATCATCAATTTATTTGTCTCATATCTCCTTAAAACCTCTTGACTCCATATCGTATGAATGCATATAATATGCAAACAAACAATATAGGCCTATATGTTAGTCACTAAATATACAATTGAAACATCAGCTTCTTCTGCCACAATCTGGAACATTTGGCAAGATGTTGCAAATTGGAATACCTGGGATCAAGGGATAGAATGCAGCATCCTTAAAGGTCTCTTTCAAACAGGATCTTCAGGTACGCTAAAACCAAAAGGAGGACCCTCTCTAACATTTACACTAACCCTTGTTGAACCTTTAAAAACCTTCATCGCCGAATCCAAACTTCCTTTTGCTCAAATTATTGTCTCTCACTTTTTAAAAGAACGACAAGGAAAAACCTTTGTCACTCATCAAACAGAAATGAAAGGCCCTCTCGCCTTTTTGTTTGCTTACTTAATTGGGCGAAATATAAAAAAAAACTTACCCCAAGAAATGATGGCCTTAATCAAAAAAGCGGAGACCTCATGAAGACTTTAGACTGGTCAAAAATCAGTCACTTCAAAGAACCTAATGAAAGTCCCGGATTCAACCTTTGGCAGGCCACGACAAGCTGGAGACGACAGATAGAGGCTGCGCTGTCAACACTCAACATAACCCATCCGCAATTTGTCCTACTAGCCAGTCTAAGTTGGCTTACCTCTAATAATATTGATATCACACAAGTTGAACTTGCCCGCCATTGCAATACGGATATCACTCAGACATCGCAGGTCCTCCGTTCCTTAGAACAGAAGGGCTTCATTGAGAGACTTCAACGCACAGGAAATGCCAAAGCAAAATTCCCTCGGGTAACACAGAATGGAATCCAACTTCTTAAGCAAGCCATTTTTCTTGTTGAATCTGTTGACCACACATTCTTCAAAAAACTAGAAAACGATACAGAACATTTCATAGAGTCTCTACAAAAACTAATTTCTAACTAATCATTTTTTAATATCTGCCCGAAATCGATTGCCTTTTGACTGACCCTGCTACCATTTAGTGGACATAAAGAACATAGAAAAGAACAATGGCATTTAAAGAGTACTGTCTATAAACACAGCAATTCTCAAATCGATAAAATAGTGATTTGGTGCAGAATATCGATCTCCCCCACAGGAAAAGATCTAAACCAACAAAAAATGAATCATTCTGTTCGAATCGTTGAAATAGACTCAATTGATTGAAGTAAGGGTTCTATTTTTCGATCCCACTTCACACCCCACTCTTTTGCAATACGCAAGGAGCCGACTTTTTGTTTTTCTGCCATGAACTCAATAGATATGGGACTATCTCCTGCATTTTCTCTAAATACTTTTTTCATGTCTAAAATATGAGAAAGCTTTGCCTTATGCACATCTATACAAATTTTCAAAGTGGGCACTTTTATTTCTACTGTTTCCATTTTTTTTCCCTCTTGAGAAGATGCTGCCTTAGCGATGGCATTATTCATCCTCTTTTCCTTTAGTTCGGCAATCTGCATCATGGCCTTGCCCTTTTCATACATCTCATCACAAGTTTTAAGCACTTTTTCATCTACGGTCGTCAGGTCTGTAAGCCATCTGCAATGCAACTTAACCTCTTCTTGCTGCCTTTCTACTTGTAAAACGGCATATATGAGCTTTGTTTCGACTAAAAGAGCATGATTTTGTTCATAAAGCTCTGACCATATAGGCAACTCATAATGCTCTATTCCATCACTAATCATTAAAATGGCAAATTTCTTTTGTGTCTTATTAGAAACCTTAACCGTAACCGTCTCTATAATAAAAGCTGTACGACATATGGCAGTTTTATCCAATTTTGAAAAATCACTCACAGGGCAACAAGAGTATTCTGCAAAGCGGTCCTTAAATTCATCCAAAGGATGTTCCCTTAAATAGAACCCTAAGAGCTCATACTCTCTTTTTAGCATTTGTTGCTTTGTAACTACTCTAGGAGTTGCTGAAGGCACCTCAAACATCTTTTCTCTATCATCTTCAATCAAAGAAAAAAAATCTAAAAAGCCTAACGAAGCGTCTTTTTGCTCTCTAGCAACCGAAGAAAACATAGGATCTACACTCTCTAATAAGGCAGGTCTAGTCCATGTGGTAAAGTCAAAACAACCAGCTTCTATTAAATTCTCTATCGACTTTTTTCCTACTTTTTTTATGTCCATTCTTCGGATAAAATTATATAAAGAAGTGAAGAGTCCTTTCTCTTTTCTTTCAAATAAAATAGCCTCTACAACACCTTCTCCTACTCCTTTAATGCCCGACATAGCAAATCGGATTCCCTCAGAGGTCGCAACGAATGCTTTATTTGATTCATTAATGCCTGGGGGTAGCACAGGAATGCCATTACTTTGACTTTCTCGAATCATTTTAGCCACTTTTGTCACATCATCTTTATCTGATGTCATCAAAGCAGCAATCCACTCCATAGGATAGTTCGCTTTTAAATAGGCTGTTACATAGGATAAATACCCATAAGCCGCAGCGTGAGACTTGTTAAATCCATAAGAGGCAAACTTTTCAATCTTATCAAAAATTTTCATCGAAGTTTCTGCATCAATCTGGTTTAGTAAAGCCCCTTCCTGAAATTTCTCCCTTTGCCGAGACATTTCTTCCTTATCTTTTTTCCCCATCGCCCGTCTTAAAACATCCCCTTCTCCCAAAGAGTAGTTAGCAAGCTTACTGGCTATTTGCATCACCTGTTCTTGATATACCATGATACCATAGGTTTCAGCTAAGATATCTTTCATAAAAGGATGATCGATTTCAATGAGCTCCGTTCCATGTTTTCTTTGAATAAATGAAGGTATCATCTCCATGGGGCCTGGTCGATAAAGAGCTCCCACAGCAATAATCTCTTCAAACTTATCCACATGCAATTGCCTAGCTAATTCCTGCATTCCTCCGGATTCTAACTGAAAAATCCCCTGAGTCTTTCCTTGATTAAGAAGATCAAAAGTTGTCTTATCATCTAAGGGAAGATCGATCCAAGACAACTTTACACCTCTACTAATTTCTATAGCGTCTACCGCTTTTTGAATGGATGTCAACGTCTTCAGACCTAAGAAGTCTATCTTTAATAATCCAACTGACTCTACAGGTTTCATCGAAAACTGCGTAACAGCCATTTCTGAATCCTTAGGAGAACATAAGGGAATATTTTCCATTAAAGGATTTGCCCCAATAATTAGTCCTGCAGCATGAATTCCTGTATTGCGAATCGACCCCTCCAATCGAAGGGCTAAGGTAATAAGCTCATGAACTTCAGGATCTGACTCATACTGAGATCTTAAATCTGGATCTATCTCTAATGCTTTATCTAAAGTCATATTAGGGTCTTCCGGAACCAATTTAGCTAAAGCATTAACCTTAGATAAGGGAACGCTGAGCATTCTTCCCACATCTTTTAAAGCCATCTTTGCCTTCATCGTTCCGAAGGTAATGATCTGAGCTACCCTCTCCTTTCCATACTTACGCACGGTGTAGTCAATTACTTCTTGCCTACGCTCCATACAAATGTCAACGTCAATATCAGGATAAGAAAGTCTCTCTGGGTTGATAAATCTTTCGAAAAATAAGGAAAATCGCAAAGGCTCAATATCTGTGATCTCTATTAAATATAAGATAATAGAACCTGCTCCAGATCCCCTTCCTGGGCCCATGGGGATTCCTTGCTTTTTAGCCCAATTGATAAAATCGTACACAATAAGCAGGTAATCTCCCATTCCCTTGGAAGTAATAATCTCCAATTCATAAGCCAATCTAGAACGAACTATTTCCATAGGGTCTTTATCTGGATATTGAAGCTGTATACTATGCAATCTTTCTGGAGTATACCTCTTTAAAATCCCCTCTTCACATAGTTGTCGTAAAAACTGCTCCGCAGCCTTTTCTCTTTCTTCTGTGGTATAAGAAGTTCCTTCTAATTGAGGAGGAACGAAGACAGGATAATACTTCGTCTTAAAATCAAAATCAAAATTACATTTTTGAGCAATTTCTACTGAACGTTCTACAGCTTCTGGCATATCAGCAAAAAGACGTGCCATCTGCTCTGGAGATTTAAAATAAAATTCATGGGAACTCAAAACTTCTCGCTTCGGATTTAAAATCTTTGATTTTAAATTTCCTGCAGAATCTTTTTCCCAAATCTCGCAAGGCTCTCCTGCCTGGATATTCATCAAAATCTCTTGAGCCTTCCAATCTTTTCGATATATGTACTGGACTGTATTGGTGGCTACACACGAAATGTTTTTTTCTTGAGAAAGACTTTTTAATCGGGCTATGATTTTTTCTTGATTTTGAACAAATTCTTCATGTTTTTGATAAAGCCAAGGCTCCTGATTCATCTGATCTTCAGTTAAAAGATCAGCTGTCATAACCTGTCTTTGCACTTCAAAATAAAAGTCTTCTTTGAACACTTCTTGAAGCCACGAAATTTCTTCTAATAGTTCTTCTTCTTTATCTTGTAAAATCCATGAAGCTATTTTGCTGCCGATAGATCCGGATAAACAAATCAG
>CANNLR010000012.1 GCA_947505635.1 Chlamydiota bacterium | reverse complement strand
ATTTCAAAAGAAGATCTTGAAAAAATAGAAGTATTGCTTAACAACAGACCTCGAAAAGTGTTATACTTTGAAACACCATTAGAGGTTTTTAATCGATTAACTACCGAATTCTCAGGTGTTGCACCTCGAGGTTGAAAGGGCCCATAGAAATTTGAAATTCATGCGCCAATTTGCCGATAGCTATCTCGACGGAATTAGGGAAACAGCTGTTTCCCTAATTCCTTGGGGTCATAATATTCTTCTTATGCAGAAGGTCCAAGAGAAAGAAAAGCGTTTTTGGTATGCGCAACAAGTCGTTGAGAATGGTTGGAGCCGAAGCATGATGACCTCCTGGATTGAATCGGATTTATATAGTCGTCAAGGAAAAGCTATTACAAATTTCAAAAAAACTCTTCCGTCTCCAGACTCTGATTTAGCCATCCAGATGATGAAGGATCCTTATAACCTAGCCTTTGTTGAGTTAGATAAAGATTATAGGGAGAGAGAACTAGAGCTTGGCTTAATGGAGCATATTCAAAAATTTCTTTTAGAACTTAGTCAAGGGTTTGCTTTTGTCGGACGCCAGGTCAGCCTAGTTGTCGACGGGCGAGAATACTTTGTGGATTTACTGTTTTATCACTTAAAATTACGCCGGTACGTAGTTCTGGAATTGAAGGCTCGTGAGTTCGATCCAAAGGACATAAGTCAATTAAATTTTTACATGTCAGCAGTTGATGACCATCTTAAGCATGCAGGGGATGAGCCGACAATAGGGATGATTTTTTGTAAAACAAAACAGAATTTCACCGTCGAGTACGCTTTGAGAGATTTTAACAAGCCTATTGGCGTGGCTGGTTATGAAATCACGCTTGTTGAAACTCTTTCTAAAGAATTGAAGGAAAGCTTACCAACCATTGAAGATATCGAAGCGGAATTTGGAAAAGAAGAGCTAGCTAAAAAGGAATTGCCTAAATAGGGAAACAGCTGTTTCCCTATTAGACTCATAAAGTAAAAAATTTAAAATAACCTAAATCTTTTACTTCTGTTTTTTTATGGATCTTATTGAAGTTGAAGTATTTATATGTAAATTTGGCAGAAAAAGTCTTCTCTTGCGCGAAACGCGATTAGAGAGCTTGGGTTAGGGAGTCTTTGGAATAGAGGTAACCTTAGCCACCTCTACTTTTTGTTTGAAAGGAAGAAAACCCTACAATAGTTAGCTTAACTTATTCTTTAGGGTTCTTCGGAAGAATTGGGGGTCTATAGAAGAAGTGCGTAACATTAACAATTTTAATTTTAATAGATTCGCTGCAGATACCGCAATAAGAAATAGGGACTATTAGAGCCATCTTTTTACCTAAGCGTAATCTTTTAATTTTAAATTGCGAGAAAGGAGGCTTTCTCGCTAAAAATTATGCTTTGACTAGTCTTTTTGTGATACGAGACTTGAATCGATTTGCTTTATTTTTTTTGAAAACGCCTTTTTTAACGCCTTTATCCATCAAGCTGTAAACATCGCTCAATTTAGCTTGGATTTGGTCAGATGCCGCACCTGTTGCTGATTTGATCGCAGTACTTACTTGGGCTCTAAACGCCTTATTGCGAATTCTGTTTCTTTCGTTCTGTAAATCTCTTTTGATAGCTGTAGGTCTTTTGACTTTAGCTTTTTTTGCTTTTTCAGTTGCCATTTGTAAACTCTTTCTCTGTAAGAATTAAGATGTCCAGTAATATACTTAATTTCCTATAATTCGTCAAAGTCAGAATTTAGCCCAGGAATGATTATGAATAAGGTTTTTAATGGTTTGGTGGTCGTAACAGCTTTAGTGTCAGTGTTTTTTTTAGGAAAAGCTTCTCTAGGTATCTGGGGTTATTTTTCTTTGGATGGGAAGGCAAAAGCTTTTACAGAGGGGTGGAAAGTTGAAGAAAAAGATTCTTCTTCTTATTCTATCTTGGTTTCTTATCATTTTTTTGTAGAAAAAGAAAGAGTTGAGGGGCAGATAGAATTTGTAAAACCTTATTTTTTAAATAAAGAATCGGCAGAAAAAGCTATAAAAAAACTTTCTTTGCAAGATTGGGAAGTCTTTTTTCCTAAAACAAATGTGTGGAAGAATTCTTTGCAAAGAACGTTCCCTTTTCAAGATTGCATTCATGCTTTTTTGGTTTTGGGTATACTAGTTTATTTTAGTGTATTAAAAAAATGGGCAAGACGACTAAGTGTCTAATTTTTCTTTAAGAAAGAGAAAGATCTTTTCCCAGCCTTTTAGAGGCAGTTTTTTTTCTTTTTGCAGGAGTTCAAGTCTTTGAAGATAAAAAGGATTTTTTAAACGACAAGTTGTGTCGCCTTTATAATAAAAAGGAGAAGTTCTAACAGGGAAAAGGAGATCATTTTCTTTTCGGATAAGGAAGGGAGTTTTGTTAAAAGAGGTGAGAGTGACTGTGACAGGAGGAAGAAGATAAAGTCCTTTTATTAATTTTACATATCTTCTGTCATGTAAAGAGTAAGTGTCCTTTTCTTTTTTTAAGAAAAATAGAGGTTGTAAGGAAGATAAGTTTTTTCTGAAAAACCATCTATTAGAAGTAATCCAAAATGTATTGGAAGGATATTTTTTTAAAATAGATTTTGAAGGGAACCCTGAGAAAAATCCTATTGTTTTAGAAGGGAAAAGGAAGATGTTTTTTTGAATTTGTATTGGATCATTTTCTAATAAGAGGGTTTTTAGAAATTGAATAGCTTTTGTATTTTTTGGAATCATAATTTGAAGAAAATAGAGCAGCAAAGGATTTGCGTAAATAGTTTTCTTTGTGCTAGTATCACATAAGGATATAATTCTGTGAAGAGCATTGGCTATATAATAGCCTGCTTTTTCAAATAATCGAAGCTCTTTAAATTCTAGCCAGGATTTTATGACGAAAGGTAATTTTAACAACGAATTTAGTCAACAACATCAACAAAAAATTGAAGAACTCGTAGCGATCGCCAAAGATCAAGGGTATATCACCTACGAAGAGATCAATGAAATCCTTCCGATGAATTTTGATTCCCCCGAAGAAATTGACCAAGTGCTCATTTTCTTAAGTGGAATGGACATTCAAATCATGAATCAGGTTGAAGTTGAAAGACAAAAAGAGCGAAAGAAAGAAGTCAAAGAGTTAGAGACATCGGGAAAGCGTTCTGAAGGGACTTCTGATGACCCTGTTAGGATGTATCTTAAAGAGATGGGATCTGTTCCTCTGCTTACTAGAGAAGAAGAAGTGGATATCTCTAAGAGAATTGAAAAAGCGCAGATTCAGATAGAAAAAATTATTATGCGATTTCGCTACTCTACACGCGAAGCAATCTCTATTGCCCATTACTTGTTAAGTGGAAAAGATCGATTTGATAAGATTGTTTCAGAAAAAGAAGTATCGGATAAAAATGCTTATTTTGCTCTCCTTCCTAAGTTATGTAATCTTGTAAAAGAAGAAGATGTTACGTTAGAAAGTTTGCTTGTGAAGTTAAAAGACGTCAACTTAAAGAAGACAGATCGGATCAAGCTTGCGGAAGATGTAGAGAAAAGTCGTATTCGTACCCAAGCGTATCTCAAGAGAATGTTTTGCCGTCATAACATCATTGAAGACTTTATTGAAGTAATTTTAACAGCCTATGATCGATTCCTAATGCTGGAAAAAGAAATTCAAGAACTAATCCCTCGAGCTGAAAAGAATAAATTTGCAGCAGCCAAACTTTTAGGAATGAAAAGAAAGCTGGAGAAAAGAGAGCTTGCTGCCGGTAGAGGATTAGATGAGTTTAAAAAAGACGTTCGTATGTTGCAACGTTGGATGGATAAAAGCCAAGAAGCTAAACGAGAAATGGTTGAATCAAATCTGCGACTTGTGATCTCCATTGCTAAGAAGTATACGAATAGAGGCCTTTCTTTCTTAGATCTTATCCAAGAAGGAAACGTTGGGCTTATGAAAGCCGTAGAGAAATTTGAATACCGTAGAGGGTATAAATTCTCAACTTATGCTACATGGTGGATTCGTCAGGCTGTAACAAGAGCGATTGCAGATCAGGCAAGAACGATACGTATTCCTGTACACATGATCGAGACGATTAACAAAGTTCTTCGTGGCGCTAAAAAATTGATGATGGAAACAGGAAGAGAGCCTACTCCGGAAGAGTTAGCTCGAGAACTTGGACTTACTCCTGAAAGAGTCAGAGAGATTTATAAAATCGCTCAGCATCCAATTTCTTTGCAGGCTGAAGTTGGTGATGGAGGAGAGAGTCAATTCGGAGACTTCTTAGAAGATACAACGATTGAGTCTCCTGCTGAAGCTACAGGATATGCTATCTTAAAAGACAAAATGAATGATGTACTAACGACATTGACAGATAGAGAAAGAACAGTTCTTGTAGAGCGATTTGGCCTTCTGGATGGGAAACCAAAAACATTAGAAGAAGTCGGCGTTCGTTTTAAAGTAACACGGGAAAGGGTGCGTCAAATTGAAGCGAAAGCTTTAAGAAAGATGAGGCATCCAACCAGGTCTAAACAACTGCAAGCCTTTTTAGATTTGTTAGAAGCCGACTGATGGATAACAATTTTATATGCTAGAGTTTGCCAGTTCTTCATCGGACTGTATTGAGCGGGTTTTTTCCTTAACAGGTCTTTTAAGTCGCTCAATACAAGAATATGAAATGCGAGAAGAGCAAAAAGAGATGTCTCTTAAGGTTATGGAGGCTTACGAAGGAAACCATGTTTTACTCGTAGAAGCTGCGACAGGAATTGGTAAAAGCTGGGCTTATCTTATTCCAGCTTTGCTTTGGGCTGGAGCTAGAAAAGGGCCCACAGTCATTTCAACGAATACTATTGCTTTGCAAGAGCAGCTCATAAAAAAAGATATTCCTTTCTTACTGGATATTCTAAAATTAGATCTGCAAGCTACTCTCGTTAAGGGGATGAGTAACTACTTTTGTTTTCGAAAGTATGAAGAAGCCCTTCTAGAAAAAGCTCTTTTTACTCCACAAGAAAAATCAGATATGGACAAGCTGCAACTATTTGCAGAAAATTGTAAGGAAGGCTCTTTTTCTGAAATGAATTCTCCCCTATCTACCGGAATGTGGGAAAAAGTTTCTGCTGAAAGATCTGCCTGTACTCATGTAGAATGTCCACATTTTAAAGAATGCTTTTTTTTTAAAGCTAGAAAGGCTTTAGAAGATTCTCAAATTTTGATTGTCAATCATCACCTGTTAGTTGCTGAAATGGCTATGCGTCTTCGCCCTGATTTTCAAGAAGAAAAATCGATTTTACCTAAGTTTTCTCGAATTGTCGTAGATGAAGCGCATCATTTAGAGGAAATTGCTTTAGAAAGTTTTTCTGTTAAGATCGATCGATTGGATTTAATTCGGTATTTGGGACGTATTTACTCGGATAACCAGCCTCAAAAAAGTCGATTGGGGTTATTAAAGGCAGAGTTCATTAGTAAAAACATGATCTGTTCTCCGGCTGCTGCGATGGCTATAGATGTAGAAATCCCTGCGCAAAAAAGGGTTGCATTAGCTGCTGTAGAGCAGTTTTTTATGTCGGTAGAAGAGTTTTGTCAACAAGAGCTTATCTCAGAGTCTTCTTCCGAGATAAGAGAAAAAAGATGGCGATTTTCAGATGAAAAAACGGCAACATCTCGATGGCAAGAGGAAGTGAAAGGGTTGTTTACTTCTGTCCAAGAAGAGTGGAAAAAGCTTTTTTCTTCTTTAGATTTACTAAAGCAGGAAATAGGAAGGAGTCTTTCTGATACGAATAAAGATGTCTTCTCTTTACACTTTAATGCAATGGATATGATAACTGGCGTATTGGTGCAAAGACTTTCTCAGTTAGAGCATTTTGTTATAGCCCCAGCGGATGAAAAGAGGGTTAGATGGGTGGAAGTTTCTTCTCCTTTAGCAATGAAAAATATTATGCTTGTGGATGCTAAGCTTAATGTCTCCGAATATCTAAAGAAGTACCTTTTTTCAGCAAAAGACACAGCTATACTTTGTAGCGCAACGCTCACCTCTAATCAAAACTTTTCTTTTTTAAAGCAGCAGATGGGAATTTCAGGAGAAGGGTTTCTTGAAAGGGTATCTGAGAAAACGTATGACTCTCCTTTTAATTTCCAAAAAAATGCTTTATTTTTAGTTCCAAGTGATATTTCTTATCCACACGAATACGGTTTTATTGAAGAAGCTGTAGCAATGATAAAAGACGTGTTGAAAGCTTCTCAAGGGGGTTGTTTTATTTTGTTTACCTCTTACGATATGCTGCAAAAGTGCTATGATAAGATTGTTAAAGCTCAAGACAAAATTCCCTTTAATTATTTAAGACAAGGGGAAGCTTCAAAACAGACATTAATCGAAAATTTTAAGAAGAAAAAAGATTCAGTTCTTTTTGCTACCTCTTCTTTTTGGGAAGGAATTGACATTGCAGGAGACGCTCTTCGTTGTGTTATTTTAACAAAGCTGCCCTTTAGAGTCCCTTCAGAGCCTTTATTTCAAGCTATGAGTGAGATGTATACTAAAGAAGGAAAAGACCCTTTTAGCGAGTACTCTCTTCCTCAAGCTTGTTTGAAATTTAAGCAAGGATTTGGGAGATTAATTCGGACAAAAGATGATAGGGGCTGCGTTGTTTGTTTAGATAAAAGAATTATGACAAAGCCTTATGGAAAAGCCTTTTTAAAAAGCCTCCCTAATTGTCCTGTTGTCTATAAGAAACGAGTAGAGTTATTTAAGAGTATGCAAGATTTCTATCAAGGGTCTGGAGCGTAGCGGGATCGAACCGCTGACCTCAACAATGCCATTGTTGCGCTCTACCAACTGAGCTAACGCCCCTTGATGGAAGATAAGATTCTACCGTAAGAGAAAAAAAACTGC
The DNA here is from genome assembly GCA_947505635.1 of Chlamydiota bacterium. GTDB lineage: Bacteria > Chlamydiota > Chlamydiia > Chlamydiales > Rhabdochlamydiaceae > CAIJXB01. The sequence continues at coordinate 15,333 of CANNLR010000012.1, read as the reverse complement.
AATCAGCATTTACTTTTTACAGCTAGAATCTGTCAGAGACTTTCTATTGAAATAATTCGGATTGAAATGTCAATCTATGAAGAGTTTGTTAATTTTTCGCTCTCTTTCTTCCCATTCAATCATATTAGTTCTGTGGCATTCTATTATGAGATCTTCCTTTTCTGAAGGACTCAATTTGTTGATTTCAGCAGATAGCAATTCTCTGGATGCAGCTCTTTTTTCGTAATTATTTCTCCAGAGCTTTTCATGATCTGAGACTTTTTCTCTGGTGTTATAGGGAGACCGCCTAAGTAGAGCAACCATTGATTCGTCTGTGGAATGGATAATGCCAGCTTTATAAAAAGCAGTTTTTTCTTTAGAACAGAGAGGAGGGTTCATGTGACAAATTGGGGGCGAAGAACCTACAATTCTTGGTTACATTGAAAAAATCCGGTATTTGGACGGAAAACTGAAAAAATGTCCGAATTCTGCATTAATTCGGACAAAAAGCTGAAAGAATGGCAATCTGTTCAAAAGGACTAGTTCTTGATCCGATATAAGACATGGCCTCTTAGCTGATCCTTTTCAGACAGCTTAGGATGATTAAAATCGTCATAAGGATCTCTTTGCATTCCAATCTTTTCCATTACACTTTGTGAGCGTTTATTCGCCATTGTCGTAAAGGAAACAATTTCAGTCAATTTGAGCGTTTCAAACCCATACTTGATGACAGCTAAAGCCCCTTCAGAGGCATAACCTTTTCCCCAAAATTCATAAGCAAGACGCCATCCCACTTCCACAGCAGGGGTGAAATGAGCAGAAAAGCTAGGTGTTGATAACCCTATAAATCCAATAAATTCAGAGGTGTCAGAGATAGAAACAGCCCATAGTCCCCATCCTTGTTTTTGTAATTTGGTAGAAATACGCCGAGCTAATTGATCGCTTTCTTTACGACTAAGAGTGGCGGGAAAGTGTTGCATGACCCGAGGATCTGCATTTAATTTTGCAAAAGGCTCTAAGTCTTCTTTTTCCCAAGGTCTTAAAGTCAGGCGTTTTGTTTGAATTATTGAATTTTTTTTCATATGTTTATAAGTATATGTTTAAAAATAACAAAATGTCAATTATATTAATTATTCTATATGTAATGTGGCAATGGTGACATTATCCAGAGAATTTTTTATGCTAATAGCATAGTTGACCAGTCGCTCAGCTAGATTTTCATTAGGTTCATTTTGATGTAATTGATCTACGATTTCATTTTCTAAGACATAATCTTTTAAACCATCGCATCCTAAAATAAGAATATCGTTAACCTGTAACCGATTTATTGTGATTTTGGGCTTGTGAATAACAGCAGGGGCAAAGGCAATATCTCCAATAGATCGGCTTATGTTGATGCCAAAGAAAGGACTTGGATATCTCAGTTGTTTAGGATTGCCTACTTTAGGCCACATTGAGGCTATATAAGGGTTTTTAAGGGCTATTGCAGCTCTTTTTGCATCTTTTATGCTACTCCAGTCCCTTACGCAAGAAAGAGGAATGGATTGAAAATGACCTTCGTCATTTTTTCTGTAAATATTGGCTTCACTATCTCCTAATGTAGCTGTGTAAATTATATGAGTGTACTTATTCACATAACATAAGACGGCGGTGCTTCCTATGTCGGACCATTCGGTTTTCTCAGCGACTTCTTGATGAATTTCATGGATTAAGGCTTCAAAGGCTTGATGGACGTTTCCGAGAGTCTTGACCAGAGCTTCGGAAAATTTTTGAGAGAATCGCTCGCTTGCGTATTGGGCTACCAGGGAGCCTCCATGACCATCTAGAACTCCAATGAGAATACCTTGCTCAAGCTCTTTAAAAAAATGAGCATCTTCCATGAAGTCTCTAACCCCAATTGCTTCAGCTGCACTGTGAGAAAAGTTAAGAGGAGCTAACTCTTGGTTAGAGGTCAAAGCTTCAATAGAAGGTAGTCCTTCTTGGAGGGGTGCGTAAGAGAAATTAAAATCTTTTTTCGCATGTTCTTCTATAGCTTTTTTAGAGTTTTTCCACATTTTTTTAAAAGCTACCTCGTTAGGAATAGATCGTGGTTGCCAAGATTTATTTAAAATTTTGTCGTCTGATGAATGCATGTTTTCTTGTAAATCAGAGAAAAGGGGGGGGAAGAGACCTAATAGCGCGATGGAAAAATGTTTAAAAAGAGTAGCGTTCATATCTTTGCCATGTTGTTGTTTTGTTGGATTCTCGTAAAGAAATTATTAAGATTTTAGTGAAATACTTTGCAGAAATATATCAATCTTTTATAGAATATGTCCCAATTATGAGAGGCAAGAAGATGGAAGAACACCCTTGGGAGGCTATTGTTGAGCTGATAGAGACCTGTCGTCATGGAGTTTCTTTAACTGTATTGTTAGATGAAGATTCTAAATGGGATAAGAAAGGATTGCAACGGAAATTAAGAGGACTTGCCTTAAGAAATAAGATCATTAAGTTGGGACGAGGAAAGACTATTCAATATTTTGCTGTGAACCAAGAAAAACTTGAGCATTTTCCAAAAATCCCTTTTTCTAAAGAAGAAATTAAAAAACATATAATACTTTCCGGTTTTTCTGGAGATCGAAGAAGCTATTTGAATAAATATATCGTCAAGGGGGATCCCCTATCTATCAGAAAATGTGCTAATGCTATTTTTTCTCAAAACTACGAGACATTTTCTGGAAATCTTATAGGGAGAGAAAAAGACAATAAACAATTTTCTGCTATGAAGCGCCTTTCCAAACAAAAGACTGATATGGAATCACACCGAATTCTTAATCCTAAAATTAATTTTATTGTATTAAATATTTGACCTGACCTGCTAACAAATAATTTTGTTGTTATGGTAGATGTGGGGGTCACTTTCTATGATTTCTAGAAGATACGCTTATATTAGGTTTCTTGTGGATTTTTCAAACGATTAAGTTATTTTTTATTGGATAAAATTATGAATCGAAAGCTTTCCCTTTTTTCATTGGTGATGTTAATTGTAACAGCTATCGATAGCATTCGAAATCTGCCTTCAGCAGCTCTTTTTGGTAGCGCTCTTGTTTTTTTCTTTATTGCTTCAGCTCTTGTTTTTCTGATCCCAACATCTTTAGTCGCAGCTGAGCTTACCGCTATCTTTCCAGAAAAAGGAGGTGTGTATCATTGGGTTGATCGAGCCTTTGGGGACAAATGGGCGATGGTAGCTATTTGGATGCAATGGATTAATACGATGGTTTGGTATCCTACGATTTTATCATTTATTGCTGGAACAGCCGCTTATTTAATAAATCCAGATCTTGTAAACCATAAAGGCTATTTGATTGGATGTATTTTAATTGTTTTTTGGTCGATTACAGTTTTGAATTTTTGGGGTCTTCATGTTTCATCTAAAATCAACAACATATTTGGGATGGTTGGAACCATTTTCCCTATGGTTTTGTTGATTGTTTTAGGAGGAATATGGATTTTTCTAGATAAGCCCTTACAGATCAAAGTAAATGCAGAGACACTGATCCCCTCTTTTACAGACTCTAAAAATTGGATTTCTTTAATAGCGATTATGGCTTCTTTTTTGGGAATGGAGTTAGCCGGGGTTCATGTGAATGATATTAAAGAACCTCAAAGGAATTTTCCTAAAGCCTTATTTATCTCAGCTTTTTTCATTTTGCTAACCATGGTTTTAGGCTCTTTGGCAATTGCTTTTGTTCTCCCTGGAGAAGAAATTAGTTTAGTCTCTGGTGTTATGCAAGTGTTGTCTAGTTTCTTTCATGCTTTCCATTTAGGATGGTTAATTCCCGTTTTAGCTGTCTTCATTGTTATAGGTTCTATTGGGAGCATTATCAATTGGTTGATTTCTCCTGCAAAAGGACTTTTGCATGCAGCAGAATTTGGATACCTTCCTCTTTTTTTTACAAAGAAAAATAGTCGAGATGTTCCTTATCGTATTTTGATAGCTCAAGCTATTTTGGTGAGTTTATTTTGTTTGGTTTATTTGCTCGTCCCTAGCATTAATGGATTTTATTGGTTTTTAACAGCTTTGAGTACAGGGCTGTATATGATTATGTATATTTTGATGTTTGCGGCTGCTCTAAAATTACATCATAGGTATCAAGATCGTCCTAAAGTATTTAAAATACCAGGAGGTTCCTTAGGAATTTGGCTTGTATGTGTACTAGGCTTTTTAGGTTGTATCTCCACGATAGGTGTTAGCTTTATTCCTCCCGAAAGTATTGAGATTGGGTCAAAAATGCGCTACATTGCAATGGTCGGGATTGCAAATGTTTTGACTATAGCTCCGGTCTTTTTATTTTATTGTCACAAAAGAAGAAAAAAGACAAAACTCTTGTAGGATTACTTTACAAATAGGTAGGTGATGAGCCATTTTTCTCATATAACAGAGGCTCTTGTAGATTCTATTTTTGGTCTTACCGCGGCTTTTTTACAAGACCCTAGGGAAAACAAGATTAATTTAGGGATAGGAGTCTATAAGACGGAAGAGTTACAAACCCCTATTTTATCTTGTGTAAAACAAGCAGAAAAAGATTTGTTAGAAGAATAAACCTCTAAAAATTATCTTCCTGTAGAAGGAGATGTGATTTATTTAAAGAGCATAGCTCGGTTGATTTTAGGAGACCTGTTATATCAAGATCATATTGATAGTTTAAGCTTAGTTCAGGCGATAGGAGGCAGTGGAGGACTAAGATTAGGGGGGGAATTTCTTGCAATGGCCGCTTGTCGCACGATTTACATTCCAAACCCTTCTTGGCCTAATCATCAAGCAATCTTTAAGCAGTCGGGGCTTGAGGTAGAAAATTACCCTTATTATGATATAGAAAATAGGAAGCTTGCCTTTATAAATATGATAACATATTTATCTCAAATTCCAGAGGGCAGCATCGTTCTTTTACATGTAAATTGTCATAATCCTAGCGGCGCTGATTTAACAAAAGAGCAGTGGGAGATTTTGGCACAACTTTGTAGGGAAAGAAAACTAGTCCCTTTTTTTGATGCAGCCTATTTAGGATTTGATGAGACCGTAGAAGAGGATGCTTTTCCCATTCGGCTCTTTATGGAAAAGAAAATTGAGTTTTTGCTTTCTATTTCTTTTTCTAAAAACCTTTCCCTTTATGCCGAAAGGGTTGGTGCTTTTTTCCTTTTTTCTCATCCTACTTGTTCTAAAAGTATTTTTTCTCAGTGTAGGATTCTTGTGAGGAGAAACTATTCTAATCCTCCAATGCATGGAGCTAAAATTGTTTCTAAAATTCTACAATCTCCTCGGTTAAAACAGCTTTGGGATGAAGAACTTTTACAAATGAGACAAAGAATTTTCGAAATGAAAAGTAAATTTATTGCAGCTTTGTCTTCAGAAGGGAGTAAGAAAGATTATTCTTATTTGCTAGAAAAAAAAGGACTCTTTTTTTTCTCAGGCCTTTCAGTAGAACAAGTGGATCTACTTAAGAAAGAAGACGGGATTTATATTACATCAGACGGTAGGATCAATATAGCGGGCTTAAATCGGAAGAGCCTTTTTGTTGTTGCACGCGCTATTGTTAGGGTCGGAGGATAATTTATGAGAACCGTTAAGTGGTACCCTTATATTTTTTTTATTATTTTTGCTTTTTTCATTTGCAACATTTCTAAAACAACAAGTCAAAAAGCTCGGTTCTTTTGTATAGGATCTCTTTGTCCTTCTTGGGAAATATGTCATTTTCTCAAGGAAAAGACTTTGCTTGCTTTTTCTTCGTATTCCCGTCCTTCTTTGATAACAGAACAGAGTTGGAAGGAACTCGAGGCTTTAAAAAGGGAAAATCAAGTCCTTCAAATGCAACTAGAGAATATCAATGAATGGTTTTTGCATGAAGATCGAATTGAAGAGCAAATCCATAGATTGCAGGAAGTTCAACAAGAAAAAGTTGAGGGAGATGTTCATTTTTTTTATGCAAGAAGACAGCAGCAAATAATGAATATCCTCAAATTGCAATTGAAGGCTTTACCGGCTAAGGTAGTCTATCGAGAACCTTGTTCTTGGAGTAGTTTTGTTTGGGTTAATGTAGGAGAAAATCAAAATAAAGCTTTGCGATCGATTGCTGTAGGGAAAAATAGTCCTGTCGTTGTTGGAAACACATTGATTGGATTTGTAGAAGAAGTGGGGAGCTGTAGATCTAAAGTGAGGCTTTTAACAGATTCTAAGCTTGTCCCTGCTGTCCGTGCTGTTAGAGGCTCTCAGCAAAATTATGTTATTGTTCGTCAGATAGAAGCCCTTTTACAGGCTCTTCAGACAAGGCAAGAACTTTTTGCCTCAGAGCAAGAGTCGAAAGATCTATTTTCAGAGCTACAAAAAATAAGTTTTAGGACAGGATATTTTGCAGAGAATTTTTATCTCGCTAAAGGGGAATTATGTGGAAGTAGTCTTCCTCTATGGCGATCTAGAGGGCAAGTTTTACAAGGCGTTGGATTTAACTACGATTTCCCCGATGAAGAAGGTCCTGCAAGAGATTTGCGAACAGGAGAGTCTTTATCTGAAAAGCACGGGAAGAAGGTATCTCTTTTACGTACGGGAGATCTTTTAATTACGACAGGATTAGATGGGGTATTTCCTCCTGGATTTGAAGTAGCTATTGTAACAGAAGTTCATAGCTTACAAGAAGGGAGTAGTTCTTATGAAATTAAAGCCAAAGCTTTAGTGCAAGATTTTAATGAAATTTATACTGTTTTTATTCTTCCTCCTTTAGATCGGGAAATTTAAAGCTTTTAATAGAATTGAATCTTTTGATAAGATCGTAGTCTAAGTAGGGATTGATATTAAATGTCCTTACATTAGGAACAAGAAAAAGGAATTTTTATATGAAAAAAATGTTTATTGCGATGGCGGTGCTATCAACTGTTTTTGTATGCGCTCATGAATCAGAAGCTAAAGTTGAAAATATTGCTGTAGAAGATCATACAAATTGTGATGGTACAGATCATGAAGAACATGCAAGTGTAGAAGAGGTAGCCCCTTCTCTAGCTTGTTCTAACTGTGATAAAGATCGCAAATAATAGTTGCCTAAAAAAGCCCGTTTTAGCTAAAACGGGCTTTTAATAGGAGGTTTTTTTATGAAGAAAATAGCGTCAATGATTGCAGTTATGTCTATGTTAGGTTTCTTTTCTAGTTTCTCTTTAGGCTTAGAAGATCTTAGTCAAGATGGTTACATGGTAAATGAAGAATGTGCTTGTAAAAGGAAAAAAACGCCTGTCACTATAGCACCTCCCCCCCCGCCGCCTCCTGCCTATTCCTTATAAAACAGAATTAAGTAGAGGAAGGAGACTTTTCGATTTCCTCTAGTTTTTTTAGAACAATTGGTTATTCATTTCTTTTGTAGTCCAAAGAGCTAGTTTTTGCGTGATTTCTTGCTTTATATCGGAAAAGGATCTTTCTTCTCCAAAGGCATGGAGGTAGAGGTTCTTTCTTGCCTCTTCTTTTTCTTTTTGATTGGATTCTAAGGTTTTTTGGATAAAGGTATTGATCCCTTTTTCAGGGGGAATAACAAGCCCGCAAGGGTGAAGCATGCTGAGAGAGGTTCCGGGCTCTTTTAGGAAGTATAAGGGCCTATTAAAGGCCAAGAAGTCATATCCTATGGAAGAGTAGTCCCCAATATAGAGATCTGAGATCTGTAGAAGAGAATAGATTGAGGGGAAGTGTTTTAAAAAGATTACGTTAGGGGTGTTTTCATAAAGGGAAGTTATATAATAGGTTTGGGCGGGGTGAAATTCTTCTAAGAAGGGATGGAGCTTAATAATAAGGGTAAAATCATCTTTTAGCTCTTCTATTAATTTTTTTGTAGAGGTGAAAAAAGAAGTGGGATTTTCTCCATCTTGCCATGTTGGAGCGTAGAGGATAACTTTTTTTGCTTTATTGGTTTTAGAGAGGATGTGCTTTTCTACCAAAGAATCGTAAAAGGGCTGGTATTTACGATAAAAAGGCAATCGGTAGTTCCCTGTTCTTGCAAGAGATGCAATATGCTTTATGGCCCCTGTTGCTGTGAGTAATTCAACCATATGGTCTCCGTAAACAAGAGAAAGGTCTTGTTCGATGGGAGTCTTTATCGAATGTCCCTTGTCAGAATTCCCATGAGGACAAAATACAAATCTCATCTTTTTATTATAGAGTAAAGAAAATAAAGGCTTAAGCTCCATAGACCAGAATTTTCCACTTTCAAAGATTACATCAAAGTTTTTTGCTAAGAAGTCTGTAGAGAGTTCTAAATGATCTTTTTTGACTATTTTGACTTGAGGATAAAAAGTTTGCGCTGAAAGATAGGTATTTTCTTCTGTTACGATCAAAGGCATATCCATAAGGTAACAAATGGGAGCCAAATGATCTAGGTAGGTATCAGGCCCTGTGAGAATGGCTATATGTTTTTTTTGCATATTAAGAAAAATGGGTATAAGAGCTGAAAATCTTGTGCCTTAGTGTAGCAGGTTCTATTTCCTCTGCAAAGGTATATTCATAGACTTCTTTGCGGGAAGAAGAAAAGAGGGCGTGATCTTGAGGAAGCGCATTTTGAATAATGGTATAGATATTTGGATAGTCATGAGGCTTAATTTCTGTTCCGCATTGATATAAGTAGAGTCCTAGATCGGACTCCCTTACTCGTTGTTGTTGGTTGAGGAAAAACATCGGTTTTTGAAAGGTAAGAAAATCATATCCTATGGATGAAAAGTCTCCAATATACATATCTACGGCAGAAAGAAGAGGATAGATCAAGGGGAAGTCTGTGATAAAAATAATGTTGGGATGAGTTTGCGCTAACTGTAAAAAAGAATCATAGGTTGCTTGTTCTTTTAGAGCCAAATTTGGGTGGGGTTTAATAATAAGATTCCAATCTTTAGGAAGGTTTTTTATGAGATGGGGTGTTGCCTCATAAAAAGAAGAGGATTGTTCTCCATCTTGCCATGTTGGAGCGTAAAGAAGGCATTTCTTTGCAGGGGGTAACTTCTGAAGAACCTCCGCTTGGAGTAGATTGTCATAAAATTCTTTATTTTTTTGGTAGTAGAGTAATCGAAAGTTAGACACTTCCACCGTACATTTTAACTGGGCAAAGGCATTTTTTTGTTTAAGGAACTCAATCATTTTTTTTCCATAGACAAGAGAAACTTCTTCTTTATTTAAGGCTTCCATATGAGAGGACTTATGGCCCTTATCAGAATTGCCATGAGGACACCAGATGCTATGAATTTTTTTTTTATGGAGCGTTTGGGAAAGAAAAAGAGTTTCGTCAACAAGAATTCTTGGAGTGCAGACAAAAAGAACCTTTAAACAGTCTACAATTCTTTCGGGAAGGATTAGAGGAGAAATGTGGTGTATAGATAGTTTTGGATAAAAAACAGCTAAAGTTTTAGCGATTTCTTCTTCTGTGACAATTAAAGGGATTTCCAGCAAACAGCAAAGAGGGGCTAAATGATCTATATAGTGGGGAGCCCATCCTTCGATGAGTCCCGCGCTTGGTGGGGTAGAGGGTGGGGGTTTTTGATCCATGCATCCTTGTTAAGGAAGAGTCATTAAAGTTGTTTTCTTGCGCGGAATAAGTGCTAATCTTTCAGGATAAAGCATAGGATCTGTAATTGCAACAAGATGTTGATGATTAGATGAAATGTTTTCATTATGGTTTGTTTGATGATGAATCTTTTGTAATAAAGCAAGAAGTTGATCTGTAAGAAATAGTGTATCGCAAGAAAGTTCTGCTGCGGGGACTTCCTCAGGAAGCCTTGCCCTTCGGATTTGCTTAATTCCTTCAATTAGGGAGAAGCGATCTTGCATGAGTTGGACCCAACTTGCTTTATCCTGGTGTAGCAAGCTCATTTCTTCTTGTAAATAGTTGCCAAGAAGTTCCCGTAGAAGTGTGATTTCTTTTTGTATCGATTCTTGGAATTTTTCTTCTAAGATTGCAGTAATGGTAGAGATGAAATGATCCATATTCTATTCCTTTATTTTTTATTAGGATAATAAATATAAGAAGCAAGAATCGTGCCAAAGTGTAACTGTCTAATAATCAAGTTACTTTATTTTTTTTGCTGGTTGGAATACACTGCATGGACAGATCTTTCATAGGCAGAAAATGACACAAGATTCATCTAAGGAATTAAAAAAATGGTTTATTCAAGAAAAACGATCCTTCCCTTGGAGGGAGAATCCGACTCCTTATGCGGTTTGGATTTCTGAGATCATGCTGCAACAGACAAGAGCTAGTGTGGTAATTGACTATTTTATGAGGTGGATGAAGCTTTTCCCTTCGATTGCTGAGGTTGCAAAAGCTTCTATAGAAGAACTATTTAAAGCTTGGGAAGGATTGGGGTATTATAGTCGTGTTAGAAATATTCAAAAGGCGGCTATTGCCTTGCAAGAAAAAGGGGGGGGGCTGCCCTCTTCCTTAGAAGAATTGCTACAGATTCCTGGAATAGGCCCTTATACGGCGGGGGCTATAGCGAGTTTTGCTTTTCATCAAAAAGCTGCTGCTGTAGATGGTAATGTTTCTAGGGTTATTTCTCGTTATTATGGCTTGGAAGGAGAGGTGAAGCGAAATCTTTTAGAAGAAAAAACATTTTCTTTTCTTGAAGAAGAAGAGCCTTGGGTAGCAATGGAAGCATTAATTGAGCTCGGGGCGACACTTTGTCAAAAGACTCCTAGGTGCGAAGAGTGTCCTTTACATCTCAATTGTGAAGCATATTTGCAGGGAAAAACGGAGGTAATCCCTGCTAAAAAGAAAAAGCAAGAGTTTATATATTTACATAAACAGGTAATTATTCTTATTCACGAAGAAGAAGTGCTGATAGAAAAGAAAAAAGAGGGGCAGGTTTTAGGGGGCTTAGTAGAATTTCCTTCTTTCCCTTATCCTTATGAGGAAGAATCTGTTCGGAATCATTTTTCTATCCTTGCTTACTGGACAGAAGATTTGCCCCAAGAAAAGCAGTCGTTTACCAAATATCAGGTGGATCTTTCCCCTGCTATTTTTCATTCTTTGGAGAAAAAGGATATAGATGGATATAAATGGGTTAAATTGGATTCCTTAGTTTCTTTAACGTTCTCATCAGGGCATAAGAGGGTCCTGCAACGGTTGCTTGAGATTTAAGAGGTTGATAATTAACCGTGAAATGGTGTAGGCTCTTTCGCATTATTGCTAACATTTTAAACAAAGAGGATTTTATGATTAATATAGGCCCACAAAGAATGCACCTTCCAAGATCTGAGCATTCTGGTTCTTCTGGAAGAGTAAAAAGCCCTAAAAATTCGCCTTCAGAACAGATTGAACATGGATCATTATCTCCAAAAATGTGGGGAAATGAATCTAGATTTTCTGTGTCAGATAAGGAAAATATTCTAGACGGGTTAAGAAGAGCTCAAGCAGGAACAAACAATGTGGCTAAGGTTATTAATAGAGATGTAAAGACTAGATCTGCTTTTAATGTTGTTAAGGCAGAAAGTGCTTTTAGAGGGATTTCAGAGAACTTGGGAAGGCACGTGTCTGAATTAAGAGCAAAGAAAGCTCCAAAAGCTTTAATTGATGAAACTGCTGCATTACAAACTTCATATAGCAGGAATAGATCTCTTTCAGAGAGCCCGGTGGAATATCTAAATAAAATTCAGACTTTAAGCCAGTCAATCGATCTAATATATAAAAAAGCCGCTAGTCTTAAGTCTAAGGTATAGTTGGAATTAACCTCCGAATCTGATTCGGAGGTTTTTAAATCTATTCTGTTTCTTGTGGAAATATTCTTGCTGTCAAGTTCTGTAAATAAATTCCTCCACAGGCTCCTACAACTAGAAATGTTAAGATAGGAAGAAAGACAGATAAAACAAGACCTGCAATACCAAGAATCAATTGCGTAAGGTCTTCTTGTTTATGAAAAAATAAAGCAAAACGTTGTATGAGCTCTGCTATTTTCGTTGGGAATAAGATACCTAAGATGCCTCCGATAGCAGCCGCAATAATTGCCCATCCATCAAAGAAGACAAAACTAAAAAAGCAAGATAGAATGAGACTTAAGCAGAAAAACACTTCAAAGCGATGTTTTTTTGTGAAGGTTTCGATCTCTTTAACTGAAACTCCGGTTTTTGGTTTTTTTTCATCCATATAAAATTCCTTGTAATGCCGTAAAGGGTGTCATTTTTTGTTATTTTAAGTTCTGAATTGGACTGTAGAGGGATGAATATTTTTTATCAACTTTTTTTTGGTAAATTAAAATGAAGTGGGCTTTTAGAAAGATATTCTATTTTAAGAGAGTTCTCTTTGTTTTTTTTTCGCAATACCTTACACTTTGAAAACAAAATAGAAATAGCTAGAGAATCCCATTGTTTATTTTTTCTTCAAATAAGATTCAGATAGAAAGAGTTTGGAGCCAAGCTGCAAGGTGGATCCAAAAAAGTACGCTTGTGTGCTTTGCTTTTTTGTTATTCATGATAGTAATTACATTTTTTATGAAATCTCCCTATGAAAAAATTGAATCTTCTCAACAGCTATCGACATTTTCTGTAAAGCCTTCCTTAGGAAAGTTAGGACAAGGCCCCCTTGCTTTAGAGGGTTTTGTAAAGAAAACTTCACTCCCTGACTTGAGTCAAGAAATAGCGTTGCTTGCAAAAAATCCTCACCGGGAAGCTCTAGGGAAGAAGGGGGACTTTCTTTTATATTTGAAAAGTTCAGATAGTGAATATAAGGCGAAAAATGGAGAGCAGATTTTTTTAAGTTGTGATTCTTTGCCTGGGGGATTAGCTCCTGTATATCGATTTTCGAATCATAAGACGCCTCTTTGGATTAGACCTGAGTTTACAAATAAAGAGGAGATCTCACTAGAGGTGGGACTTTTCATTCTTTCAAAAGAAAATGGGATATTTCAAGAAGAAAAAACACAGATCTCTTTGCAGCAAGACCCTAAAATGAGAAGGGAAGATCAAACACTCCCCTTTATAGAAATTTTAGAAAAGGCTAAATTATGGGGACAAGATGTTGTATTGGCTCGATTTGGGGAGAGCAAGTATAGGCCCTTAAAAGACAAGGTAAAGTTAGAGATTTCCCAACAAGGAAAAAGAATTTTTTGCTTTTTAGGGAAGGGAGATTTACTGCGGTTTACTCAGGGAGAATGGATTCCTGTTGAATCTTCTGAAACTGAGGAAGAAAGTCCTACAGCACAAGTGAAAAAAGTAACGCCTAAATCAATAGAATTAGAAGTTTGGGATCCAGATGCTTTTTATGCTTGTTCTATAAAATTAGAAGCGACTCCTTCTTCTTGGGGTGGAGGGAAGGGGGAAAATCTGCCTCATTCTATTCGGGCTAAGACAGAAAAACAGGTAGCTTGTTCTTTTGGGAAACGTAAGTATGTAATCAAAGAAGGAGATTGGCTTCTTAAAACAGAAAGAGGCTGGCGTCATTTAAAGCGGTCGATTGATATAGACGCATACCTTTTTCATAAAATTCGTGGAGAGTTATTTATTTTTGAATCTCTTGTGAAGGAACAGGGGAAGTTAATGATGAAGGGATTTTTAGCGGATGAGATGCGAACGCAACTGTGGCCTTTTTCTTCAGTAGTCACGCCAGATATTCAGGCAGTAAAGGCTTCTTCTCGAGTCGAGAAGAAGCAAGTTTTTTTTAAAAAGTCAGAACCCGTTTCTGCTACGTATCTTTTTCCGACTTCTAACAAGAAAATGAATAAGGATGATTATGAGTAAAGTTTTTTTGTTTCGATTTTATGTGGTTGTATTGAGTCTCTATCCCCTAGTGGGAGATGTGAGTGCAGAAAGTCAGCAAAAAGAGCAAATAGATGATGTTCTTGTTAAAGTAAATCAAGAGTTGGTTTATTTGCGTTCGCAGTTAATGGATCGGTATACTGCGCTTTCTCTTTTGCAAAAAAAACAAGCCTCTGAGAAAGAATATCAAAGTTTATTAGAAGATGTGCGCATTTTAAAAGTCTCTCTTCAAACAGTAGAAAATCAGTGGAGAGAAGACGCTGTTGCGGAGTCTAAAAAAGAAGAAGAAGGATATGCTCTTTGGGATCAAGAAGAAACGACTCTAGGACAGCTTGTGATGGAGTATGGGGCTTTGGATTTTTTATATATTGTCCCTCCCGAAATGGCAGGAATAAAGCTTAATATGCATTCTCAACTTCCTATTCCAAGAGAGTCTTGGGGGGAAGTATTAGAGATGATTTTGGCTCATAATGGAATTGGATCTAAAAAAATCAATGCATACACCAAGCAGCTCTATCTTCTTAAGCAAGATCCATCCTTTATTCAAACTATTGCTTCTTCTTCAGAAGACCTTTTACGAATTCCTAGTCAAACTCGTCTTTTTTATGTTTTTTCTCCTCCTCCTGAACAGGTAAAAAGTGTGTTTCAGTTTTTTGAAAGATTTGCAGATGCTAAGCAGACATTTGTTCATCAAATTGGCACAAAAGTAGCCATTGTTTCTTCTAAAGAAGAGATAGAAAAATTGCTGAACCTTCATAAAATAGTATGGCAAGACCCTAATGGTAAAGTTTCCAAGGTAGTGTCTGTGATGAAAATGCCTGTGAAAGAAATGGAGAAGATTATTCTTTCTTTCTTTGGAGATGCTATTGAAAAAAATCGTCCCCCTTTTAATAAAGTAGAGCAGGAGGGACTAATTGTATTTCCTATGGGACAAGGCAATTCTCTAGTTTTAATTGGACAAGAAGAGATTGTTGATAGAGCAGAAAAGGTTATTAAAGATACAGAAGAGCAATTACAAAATCCTGCAGAGATGACAGTTCATCTTTATACCTGTAGACATAGCGATCCAACAGATTTATCTAAGATTTTAGAAAAAGTGTATAGTGCGCTTTTACTTTCCTCTACGGATGTAAAAGAAAGCACTGACTTTACATACAATCAACAAGGGTTCCCTTTTCGGACGCCAGATGGGTATTCCCCAGTAGCTCCTATGCCAGTTGCTCCTCCTCCTTTGAAAAGTGGTAGCTCAGCTCAAGCAGAAATGGAATCAGGTGCAGACCACTTTATTCCTGACCCTAAGACAGGAAACCTCCTTATGGTAGTGAGAAAGGATGTTTTAAGTCGGATTAAAATTTTGTTAAAACAATTGGATGTCCCTAAAAAGATGGTACAAATAGAAGTCCTATTATTTGAAAGGATTCTAACTAATGATGATAGTTTTGGACTCAATCTTTTAAAGATGGGAACAGGGAATAGTGCATTTGCGTATGCAGCTCAATTTGCTCCTACGGGAAGGGGTGTATTCCAGTATTTATTTCATTCTTCGAAAAACTCATTCACATCTAAGCTTGATTTTGCCTACAATTTTTTGATGACGCAAGAAAACATTCAGT
>CANNLR010000011.1 GCA_947505635.1 Chlamydiota bacterium | reverse complement strand
CCTGCTTTATACGCTTATGAATTAACTGCCGATGAAATCAGTTGGGTTACTCCCCTCGAGCTTTCTTCCCCTTTTACCTGTAAAGCAAAAATTCGTTATCGTCAACCTGATGAAGAGTGCATCGTCACAGTTGTAAATAATAATCTTGTGCACGTTCGCTTTCTTAACCCTCAAAGAGCCATCACTCTTAGACAATCCATTGTTTTCTACTTAGGAAATAAATGTTTAGGCGGAGGAATGATCGCCAATAAAGAATCTTCTTATTTTTGAAAAAAATCTAGACAAAAGATCTCCTATCCCGTAAAAAGGAATCGCGTTACAAAAAAAGCTAAAAGGAAATTTTTATGGATCAAGCAAATAAGACACTACCTGTCACGACCGCACAAGAAGAGATCAAAGAGATTAAACTAACCTGGCAAGAGCTTGCTGACAAACTTTCGCAACAAGGTCACATCGAAATCCAAACAGGGCAAACATTGATCATCCATCAGATCGATATAACAGATTTCTTAACTTTAGTAGAAGAGCCTCTTGCTCCTGAAAAAGTAAAAACACTTGCAGAAATTATGAAACGTTTTTTCCTAGATGTTTCCTTTGAAGGTTCCCTAGCTCTTGGGTCTTTTCAACTTGCTGATCAATCTTGGAATTTAACTTGTGGTGCTAGTGGCTCTTTACGTATAGCCGCAAAGCCTCTTACAGTAAGAAAATCCTTACAAGAAGTTGTCTCTTTCTTGTCAAAGATTCCTGTAGGCCAAGCTCTTGTATTAAAACCTACTCAAGAACTTTTCTTAGAAGACGTCTCAGCAGATGCTATGTTCAACTATTATCAACACTGTCAAGATGAAACAGATCCTGTAGCTAGAGAAAAAGGACAAGATATAATGTTTGCAAGTAGCTCACCTTTACTTGTCGAAAAAAATCTTCTCTTAAAAATCTACGGATTAAACACAAAGCAAGTAGATAGAACAATTGATGCGGCTGCTGGGGGTATATTATTTAAGCCCGTAGGAAGTCCAGAACTTAAAGAGCCAAGAATTGTCATTGGCCTTATTGCTAAACCATAAAGCAAGCAATACGGCAGGGATCCCCCTGCCGTATACTATTGAATCACTTCTATTAAACTTGTTTCCATATAAGGAGTTCTCGGTCCTTCATTTGCTTTATAGCGCACCATTACAGCACTTTTTTTATCAAACCAAGCGTATCCCTTCCAAAAACTCTTTTTAAACCCAGCAAGGGTGATCTTTACTTTTTGCGTGCTGTACTTCTTCCCCTCAATTTCTAATTCTTCTTCTTCTTCTTTTGTCGCAATCATTTCATGCAAAGCTAGATCTTTCGGATAGACAATACAAAACTCATAGGACTTTTTATTGCTTTTGATAAAACCTTGAAATCCAAAAGTAAATTCTTGAACCCATGGCATCTTATCGATTTTATGAGATAGGATCTTCTCTTTGCCTTGTTCATAATTTTTTACAATCAAGCAAGGCCCGACTTTTGAGATATTAAGCTCTCTACTCCCCCCTACCTTTTCAGAATAATTGATTAAAGAAAAATCAGGCAAACATTCCATAGTCACATTCTTTTCTCTTTTTACAATCTTGATATGGACTTTATTTTCTTTTTCTTCCGAACCCCAAAGAACTTTTATAGCATCGCCTTTAACAACAGATTCATAAATCAATTTCTGTTCTCCAAATCCTTGTGAGCAAAACATAAGTCCTAACGCCACAATTACTAGTGATCGACACATCGGCATCCCTCTATTTTTAATATCATTAGTCAATGCTTGCAAAATGTAGCTAAAAAAACTTTTCGCAGCAACGTAAAGTTTTGATTTATGAAAATAAAACACACATATCAAATAAACAAATTGAAAACAAAAATAAAAAACACTATCTATTAGAATATACTTAGTAACACAAAAAATAGGTCATATGCAAATAAAGAAGTCTCTGATATTTATTTTGCCTTTTTTAGGATTGACCTGTGGATGCTTTCATTCTGCCAACAAAAAAATGGGTTCCACTATTTCTTCTCCGACTCTGGAGAACTCCTTACAACATGCTGAAAGCTCTCATCTTTTTGAACCTCTTAACTTAGAAAACTCTTGGTGGAATGCCTTTCAAGACTCACAATTAAATGACCTTATAGAACTTGCTCTTTTTGCAAGTCCAACCCTAAAAAAAGCAGAGGCTAAAGTTTTAGCTGCGCAAGCTAATGCCAAAACGATTCGCTCTCGCCTCTTTCCTAATATAGAAGCTTCCGCAGAAGACACTTGGCAATATTTAAGTAAATATGGACTCTTAAGAGATTTTTTCCCTACCATGCCAGGGTTTCCTGTTCCCTCTAAATTTAATGAAGTTAATTTATCTTTAGATTTCTCTTATGAAATCGACTTTTGGGGTAAAAATCGACAGCTGTTACAGGCCGCCTTAGGGTTAGCCCTTGCAGAAGAGATGGAACGATCTGAAGCTAAACTCCTCTTATCCACAACCCTTGCTTTCACTTATTATACGTGGCAAGCTCATCTTGCAGAACTTATCTTATACAAAAAACAACTTGGTTATGAAGAAGAACTTTTAGCACTTTTAGAGGCCAGATATCAAATAGGAATTGATCGCATTGTTCCTTCTTTAGAAAGAAAAGAAGAACAACTCTCTTTACTACAAAAAATTGAGGACTTAGAAAAAGATCTCTTAATCGATGAAACTTTTTTGAAAAATCTCATGGGACAAGGCCCTGACTATCCCCTAAATCTTGTATTTTCCTGGGATCCTTCTAAACAAAAAGGCTACCTTCCCAACACTCTAGAAATTGACTTATTATCTCAAAGGCCTGATGTAAAGGCACAGATCTTTCGAATAGAGGCTGCTAGACAAGAAATAGGAGTGGCCAAGACAGAATTTTACCCTAATATTAACTTGATGGCCTTTGCAGGACTCTCCAGCCTCTCCTTTTCTCATTTATTTGACTGGGGTAGTCGAACAGGAAATCTACACCCCGCTCTTCATTTACCCCTATTTACAGCAGGCAAATTACAAGCTAACTTACTAGGGAAAGTAGCGCAATTTAACGAAGAGATTTCTTCTTATAACGAGCTTTTATTAAAAGCTGCTAAAGAAGTCACAAGCGAGATCACAACCTTTATCTCTTTTCACAAGCAAATAGAAGAACAAGAAAAAAAGACCCATATACAACAAGAACTTTTAACAGTTTCTTTTTCTTGTTTTACCAAAGGGATCCATCCCTATTCGAATGTTCTCATCTCTAGAAAAGAACTTCTTCAAAGAGAAATCTATGAGGTGCAGCTACAACAAAATAAGATACTTTCTTCTATTCGTATTATTAAAGCAGTAGGCGGAAGCATCATAAAACAAGGGGCATCAAAATGAGTCCACAAGAAACACTACCCCACCCTAAGCGAAACCTCATACTCATTTCCATGACACTTTTTTTACTGCTAGCCGCTATAGTTTTTTTTCTATATTGGTGGGTATGGGGCCGTTTTGATGAATATACTGACGATGCTTATGTAGCAGGAAACTCTGTCTATATAACCCCTCAAATAAGTGGAATTATCACAAATATTTATGCAGATGATACGTGGTATGTGCAAAAAGGACAGATTCTCATAGAACTTGATCAAACAGATTACAAAATTGCTTTAGATAAGAGCTCGGCTCTTCTAGGCCAAACTATTCGAGAAGTAGCGCAATTATTTGCTAAAACCAATCAAAAAAAAGCACAAATACGAGTAGCAAAAGCAGAGTTCCTTAAAGACTCAGAAGACTTCGAAAGAAGATCTGCTCTTATAACTTCTGGCAGCGTATCAAAAGAGGATTTTTCTCACGCAATCGCGGCTCTTACAAATTCTTACTTTTCTCTTATCTCGGCAGAGCAAGAATATTTTTCTTTAAAAGTTCAAATAGACCATACAACAGTACAAACCCACCCACTTGTAGAGCAAGCAATTCAAGGAGTTAAAGAACGTTTTATCGAACTCACTCGTTGCACCATAAAAGCTCCAACAGCGGGGCTTATCGCCCAAAGAAGAGCTCAGGTAGGGGAAAGAGTCACTCCTTCTGAATTTGTCTTATCCGTTGTCCCTTTAGAGGAAATCTGGGTAGAAGCTAATTTCAAAGAAGATCAGATCGGTTCTATGCAAATAGGACAAAAGGCAACAATTCGTACTGACATCTATGGACGCCTTGTCTTATACGAAGGAGAGGTCATTGGAATGGGAGCTGGGACAGGAAGTATATTCTCTTTACTCCCTCCACAAAACGCGACAGGAAATTGGATTAAAATCGTGCAAAGAGTGCCTATACGAATCTCTTTAAACCCTTCTCAAATCTTAGATTTCCCTCTACGTCTTGGTCTTTCTACAGAGGTTCATGTTGATATCCATGCTCTAAAAAGTCCCCTTCTTTCTAAAGAACCTACACTCCTTCCTGTGTATACAACAACAATCTTTGCTAATGAAGAAGAAGGAGTACAAGCTCTTATCGACACTATTTTCACAAATAATCTACCCTCCTTTTCTTTAGAATTTCCTGAAGAGGATTTTCCCTGATGACCCCTTTGTCTGGTTACAAACGGTTTCTTTCCCTTGTAGGGCTAGCACTTGCTACCTTTTTAATCGTCCTCGACTATACCATTGCCAATGTCTCCATCCCTTATATTGCAGGGGACCTTTCTGTTAGCGCAAACCAAGGGACCTATGTCATCACTTCTTTTGCCGTTGGAAATGCTATTGTCCTACCTATCAGCGGCTGGCTTACTGAAAGGATAGGAGGCATTCGCCTCATACTCATTTCTATTTTACTTTTTGTCTTTTTTTCTTGGGTGTGTGGAGGAGCTCCTAACTTTGAAACTCTTCTTATAGGAAGATTCTTACAAGGTTTCGTCTCTGGACCCCTCATCCCCTTAAGTCAAAGTCTTCTCGTATCAACAAATCCTCCTGAAAAAAAAACAGCTGTCTTAGCTTTTTGGGGGACCATCGTAGTTGCAGCTCCTGTCTTAGGCCCCCTTTTAGGAGGATGGCTCTCTTTTGATTACAGGTGGTCTTGGATCTTTTATATCAACATTCCCTTTGGACTTTTGAGTGCATTACTGATTTGGTATACCTTGAAGGACTTTGACTCAAAAAAAGAAAAGACGCCTATTGATTATATAGGTTTTTTACTTCTTGCTATCGCTGTCACATGCCTACAAATCATCTTAGATCGAGGAGAGCAATATGATTGGATGAGATCTAATTACATTATATCTTTATCTATCGTTTCTGCTTTAGCTTTTTGCTATCTATTCGTTTGGGAATATTTACACCCTCACCCTATTATTGACCTATCTTTATTTAAAATTCACAGCTATGCGATCTCTGTTGTCTTCATGGGAGTCATGTATGCTATGTATTTTGGCTCTGTTGTGCTAATCCCTTTATGGTTACAACTATATATGGGGTATAATGCCATTTGGGCAGGCATTGCGGTCGCTCCTATAGGCATAGCTCCCCTTCTACTTTCTATTCTTTCCGGAAAAATCGTGAAACGATATGGATCTTTAAAGCCTTTAGCCCTTTGCTTTATTCTTTTTTCTATCTCTTGTTTTTATACAGCTTATTTTACAACCTCTGTAGATGTCGAACATATATGGATTTCTCGACTTTTAGTTGGCTTTGGCATCGTTTTTTTTATTACTCCCCTTTTTTCTTTGAGCATTCAGGATATAGAAAACAAAAGACTCACACAAGCTACAGGGATCTTTCATTTTGTTAGAGCTATGAGTGGGGGGATTGGAACCTCTATTTTTACTACTTTATGGACTCGAAGAACAGCCTTTCACCATGAACGAATAGGAGCTACCCTCACCCCTTCTTCTGAAACGATGCATTCTTTCACCCAAAACTTAGAATCTCTCGGTATTAAAGGAAAAAAAGCACTTGCTCTAACAAATGATTTACTCGATGGGCAAGCTGCTATGTTAGCTTTAAACGACTGTTTTTATTTAATGGGAGGATTATTTCTACTCCTTATTTTTTTATTGCCCCTTGGCATGAAAAAAGAAGCACTAATCCCACAATAATAGGACCTCTAATCATGGATGAATTTAAACCAATTACCCCCCATACTAATCCTAAGCTTCCTCCTCATATAGAAAAACCGATCCCTACTGAAATTTCTAAAATCAACACTACAGCTTTCTCGATTCTTAAAACATCAGGAACTTGGTTTTATGAAAATTCAGGACGTGTTTTATCAGGCACTCTAGGAATAATCATGCTTGGCTCTTTACTTCATCCTTCCAGTAGACGTTTACCTGTGCTCACGGCTGCAGTGGGAGCAAAATTACTTACCCAAGCTTTTTCAAAAAAGAAAGCTTCCTCTAAACTGGATTATATTAAATCACCAACAGAGGAACAGACGCAAGAAACCATCAAAGCCCTCCTTAAAAGCCCACTCAACATAGATGAACAGTTCTTCGATGATGTAGCTTTTATGCTATCAGCTGGCTTAGCTAATCCTAAAACAGTCAGATATCTTGATAACCCTAGAAAAGAAGCCTTACTTTCTCATTTAGAAACAAAAACATTTAAGGAAGAGGAAAAAGATTCCGCTTTATTGCTTAAAAACACCTTAATCAACAGTTTGCGGTTAAGCCCTATAGAAGCCGATATCCGAAAAACCCCTTCCCCTCCAAAAGATCGAACTGTTTCTTTTTCCGACACCGAAGACCAGTCATGACAACATAAATCCACTTATAAAGAGAATATTACACAAAAACCAACAGTTTCTTCACCTGTATTCAAAAAAATCACAACAAGCTAACAATCAACTAACTAAACTAATTAGTATTAATATAATTTATAATTATATATAATATAAGTTTAACTATTTTTAATAAAAAAGGATTTTATTATGAATGTAAATAATAATTCGATTAATTATCCTGCATTGACAGCAGCGGGGCTGGGTCTTGTGTGTCTCGCGGACACCCTCACAGGATCCACCTTAGCAAAAGGAGTTGCGGCTCTTGGAGATAGGATACTTACCGCTTTAACCCCTCAATCAAAAGAAAATCCTGAAACAATACAACGAATTCAGGACCTATTTATAGAAATACAAAAACTAGACACTGATTCCGAAGAACTGGAAATGCTAAGAGAGGTATTAAGACTAGACTCTGATCTAACCTCCTTCTCTACAGATGCCTTAGAGCTGATAGAAAACATATCAAGAATCATGCTTTCGAGGCTTCAGAAAGATGAGTCAGCTAAGCCAGCTCTTATCGAAGAAATTAAAGAAGTTATTTCGGAAATCCTAAAAAAAACACCAGACGCTAAAAATACGGTGATCCAAATAACAAATCGCCCGATAAGGCTAGACAATGTTAGATATCAATTAGATTACCTGTCTTTGAACGATCTGAAAAAATTAAAAGAAAAACTTAAGGAATTAGAGGAATCCTTAGCCACTACCCCCTCTAAAGTAGACACTACCTTATCTGAAAAGGTTGCTATAGGAGCCATTGAAACCGAAAATCTTAAAAAAAGGGCTCTTGCCTTAAATGGAGAGCTTTCTAAGGTGGTTATAGGACAACCTCAGGCTGTAGATGCCGTTTGTGATGCAATTTGTTGTCGAATGGCAGGGTTGTCAGATCCTAACCAACCGATAGGCCGCTTTCTTTTTGTAGGGCCTACAGGAGTTGGAAAAACAGAAATGGCTAAAGCCATTGCTTCTAAGTTTTTTACGACTTCTTCCATACTTTCCATCAACATACCTGAGTACACTAATGAAGGCGGCATCTGGAGACTTATTGGATCGGCTGCAGGGTATAAGGGACATGAAGAGGGGGGATTATTAACAAACTTTGTTATGAAAAATCCTAATTCCGTTATTTTAATCGATGAAGTAGAAAAAGGAACTCCAACTATTTTAGACTTATTTTTAAAAATTCTTGATGAAGGTTCTATTCAGGACTCTAAAGGAAATACTGTTGATTTTAAAAATACAGTTATTATCTTCACTTCTAATGCAGGTGCTTCTACCAACAATATCCCTGAGGCTGTCAAACAAACTTTTAGACCTGAGTTCTTGGCTAGGTTAAATAAAGTTGTCACATTTGCCCCTATTTCTAAAGAAATGAATGCCAAAATTGTAGACTTAGAACTAGAAAAGATAGCTATTCGAGCAAAAGAAAAAGGGATGCATTTAAATTTTTCTTCTGACTTGAAAACATTTTTATATGAAAAAACGTTTGCCAATTCCAGCGGAAAAGGAGCTAGAGAAATCAGAAATATTATTTCTGATTTTATTATAGTCCCTCTTTCTTTAAAGATCATCTCCTCTAATGAACCAAGAGACTTCTCTCTTGACTCCATCGCAGGGAATCTCGAGATACAAGAAGAACTCCGCGTGTCAACGAATCAACTTTGGGCAGCGGGTTAAAGGAATAAATAAGGGGAAGTGCTTCCACTTCCCCTTATATTTTAAGAATGCTTCTTTTGTTGCAACTGAACTTTACTTCGTTTGATACTATACGTGAAGTACACAACACATCCTAGGGCTAGCCAAGAAAGCATCTGAATCCATGTAACTAAAGGAAATAGCATCATCTGTCCAACGCAGCAAACTCCCCCTAACAAAGGGATCCAGGGCATAAACGGAGTCTTAAATGGCCTATGCAAGTTAGGTTGTTTATAGCGTAAAATTAACACAGCAAAGCAAACAATAGCAAATGTCATTAAAGTCGCCATCGACACAAGGTTAGCTAGAATTCCAACAGGAAAAAGACCTGCAACAATAATCCCTAAAATTGTAATCAACACTGTTGTAAACAAGGGCACATGTGTCTTGTCTTTAATTTTTCCCATTTTAGCAGGTAAAAGACCATCGTGGGCCATTGTATAAAAAATACGACTTTGTCCTAACATCATGACCATGATGACTGAAGTAAATCCAGCTAAAATAGCTACTTTAACAAACAAGCGAAGCCAAACAAATTGTGATCCTAATGCATTAACAGCCAAGGCAATTGGGTCAGGGACTCCAAGCTTGGTATAGCTAACAAGACCTAGCAACACTACAGCAAAGATCAAATAGACAAAGGTACAAATAGATAAAGAACCAAGCATTCCCCTCGGCATATCTTTTTGAGGGTTTTTAGTCTCTTGAGTGAGTGTTGATAGAGCGTCAAAACCAATGAAAGCAAAGAATAACATCCCAGCTCCCCTTAAAATCCCACTCCATCCAAATTCACCAAATACTCCCGTATTAACAGGAACAAGAGGAACAAGATTATCAGCTTTAATGTAAGCAACACCACACCCTATAAAAAGGACTACAACAGCAAGCTTAAGAACAACCATAATGTTGTTAAAACTTGCAGCCGCTTTAATTCCTGTAGAGATCAAAAGGCCCATAACAGCAATAATGCACATAGCTGGAAAGTTAATCCAAGCTCCAGTTACAGACCAGCCTAGTTGTGTGTGATAAGCAAAAGGAGCACTTGCTAGCAAAGGATGTATTGAAAGCCCAAAATCAGCTAATAGACTATTAAAGTATCCAGACCAAGCGACAGAAACGGTACAGGCAGAAAGCAAATATTGCATCGTCATTCCCCATCCAAGAACCCAAGCAACAAACTCTCCCATTGTCACATAGGCGTAAGAATAAGCACTTCCTGAAATCGGAATTAAGGCAGCAAATTCTGCATAACAAAGCGCAGCAAAAGCAGAAATCATACCCGCAATAAGAAAAGAAAAAAGAATACCTGGACCTGCATGCTCTGCAGCCACTTGACCTGTCAATACAAACAGCCCAGTTCCTATAATAGCTCCAATCCCAATCGCTGTTAGATTTAAAGCTCCTAAAGACCGACTAAATGTATGGCGTTTTTGCGCCGCTTCATCCACCAAAGCTTGGATGGATTTTCTAATAAAAATTTTTCGTAACATATATTCAACACATGGTTATTTTCATATCCAGGATAAATAGATATCACATTTAATAACAGGAAATATTCCATTTAGCTCTTAATTAGATCTTCATTGGTTTAAGCAAACCATCAAAATATCGATTAAAAAACTGGAACCCTCATCCTTTTTAAATTATTTCATATTCAAAAAAAGGGAGATAAATGATCCCTTAAACTCATTTCTACAATATGAATTTACTGTAAAAAAATTCTCATTTCATTTAATCTTCTTCCGTTTTACTTCAACCACAACTTAACAGGAATAATCATGCAAATAAAACCGATATCTCACCTCATGAATCCAGCTCAAAACGATATCGAATTAAAAGACGGCAGCATAGTCTCAGAAAGGCAGATTAGCTGTGTTATGGTAGTTCTTCAGTCATTAAGTGCAAATCCTGTGGAACTTAGTAGACTAAAATTTATATCTGAAAATCGTGATCTTGATGAATCTTGCAGCGCCTTATTCTCATCGCTAGAACAAGACCTAAAAAGCACAAGTGAGCGCCGCCTTCACTCTGAAGAAGATCAACAGCGAGTACATCTTAAAATACATACCGCTGTCAAAAAAATCATACTCAATGCTGTGCAAATCAACAACACTGACGTGACAATTGTTGATCCAAGACGACTACTAGAAAATATCTCATCTAAAACTTAATTTGTTAGCTAGCCTACAAAAGCTAACCAACAAATTAAAACTTTACGTTAAATATTTTTTAGACTACCCGTTAATTGAACTTTCCCAAGACCTAATAAAAGACATTAATGTCTCTTTTTCTGGCTGAGATCGCAAAAGTAAAGAGGCTTCTACATCAGCTGATAAGTGAGCTATTTTAGCCAATAGATGAAGATGCCTTTTATCCTGCGAAGAAAATAAAAAAAACAAACTATGCACAGGCTCTCCATCAAGAGCGCCAAAATCTATAGGATTTTCAGGGAAAAGAGCAATAACCATATCGGCTTGTCCCTTTACAATGAATTCCCTTGGATGAGGGATGGCAACGCCGTGATTTAAAGCTGTAGACATCAGCTTTTCTCTATCTAATAAAAATTCCGCCACTAAACTCGCATCTAAGCCTAATTTAATAGAGGCAGCCTTAGCTCCAGCTCGAATGATTTCTTCTTTGGAATTGCCCGGCACATGAGTAAGAACTTCTCCCTTATGCAAAGCTCTAAACAAGCTAAATTGTTGTGTTCCGGCTTTTGCTAAAGGAAGCTCAAACGAGCCCTCTTCTAAAGAGTTCTCTTTGATTTCCTTTTCAAAGGAAGAAAAACTCTCTTCTTTTTTAAGCTTACAACTCATCATCCAATTTTCAATCTCTAGACGACTAAACCTGTATTGATGATTCAATCGATAAGCAGGGATTTGACCTCCCACTAACCAGCGGCGAATAGTCGTTTCAGAAACATTTAATAGCTCAGCTACATCTTTAATTTTGAGATCCATGCTAACATCCTGTAAAAAGGTCTATGACTTCTTTTGCTGTATTGCATTTCAGCAATAACTTCCTGCGTTGTTCATCTTTTATGGATTGTGTCAAATTAGATAATATTTTCAGATATTCTGTCTGCTTGTTATCGGGGCCCCCGATCATAAAAATCAAATGTACTAAAGACCCATCCAAAGCCTTCCAATCAATCCCTCTTTTTTTTTGAATGCCAATAGCAACAAAAAAACCTGCATTTCCTGATATCTTTGCATGAGGAATAGAAACCCCAATTCCAATACCAGTAGAAACAATCCTTTCTCTTTCCAAAATAGAAAAAAGAAATTTTTCTTTATCTTGTAACCTACCCTCTTTGTGCAAAAGATCCACAAGACGTCCAATTACAGATTCTCTAGATTCTTCATCTAAAAAAACAACTAGACGTTCATCCAGATACTTGGATATACCCTTAGACGCACTCATAGCTTCCCCATCTCGTATAGATGATCAATGGATACCTGTGTGACCAAACCCACCCTCGCCCCTTGCTGTAAGACTTAATTCTTTATCTTCTAATACAAAAACGGCTTTTAATGCACGAGCTAACACTAATTGAGCTATCCGCATCCCCCTAGTCACTCTAAAAGGGGCTCGTCCATGATTCATTAAAATCACTCCGATCTCCCCTCTATAATCTGCATCAATAGTTCCTGGAGTATTCAATACTGTAATTTGATGTTTTAAAGCAAGTCCACTACGAGGACGAACTTGTATCTCATATCCTTCAGGAATCTCAACTCTAAGACCTGTGGGAATTAAAGCTGAATCTCCAGATTCAATCCAAAGATCTTCTTCAACATAAGCTTTCACATCCGCACCTGCGGCAAATAAGGATCCATAAACAGGAAGAAATTCTTCTTCCCCCTTAACAATTATCTTTACTTCGTCTAGCTCCATCTTATTCTCCACTCTTATTACGACTTAGCCCAAATAGCCGATTCTTTTAACTGGATCAACTTCTGTAGTTTTTCTGAAATTTTAGGAAAAGAACCTGAATCAACTTCGGCAAAACTTCTCTCATTTCCTGTAAAAAATTCCAGAAAAACCGAGATCTTACCTTTTAATTCAAATCTATTAACAATGCAATCAATCAATCCCTTTTCTAAAAGAAATTCTGATTTTTGTGCCCCAGGAGGAAGCTTTTGCTTAATCACCTGCTCAACAACACGAGGTCCTGCAAAGCAAATCAACGCATTGGGCTCTACAATAATAACATCTCCTAATGAAGCAAAAGAAGCTGTAACGCCTCCACTTGTTGGATTTGTTAAAATCGAAATATACGGTAATTTAGCTTCATGTAGTCTAGCTAAAGCAGCTGATGTTTTAGCCATCTGCATTAAAGAGAAAATCGACTCTTGCATACGAGCGCCACCCGAAGAAGACACTATAATAAGGGGTAGCTTTTGTAAGATAGCAAATTCAATAATTTTTGTTAACCTTTCACCAACGACAGACCCCATGGAGCCCGCCATAAAAGAAAAGTCTAAAATTCCAACAGCAGTCTCTTTTCCATTAATCTTGCAAGTACCTACTAAGGCGGCTTCGTCTCGCCCCGAAGAAGCCTGGGCTTTAACAACTCTTTCTTTATAAGCTTCTGTATCAGTAAAATTTAAAGGATCCGCAGCTTTGAATTCCGTAAACTTTTCTACAAAACTATCTTTATCTGCTAACGTTTCTATTCGTTGTGTAGCAGAAAGACGGTAATGATAATTACATTTTGGACAGCAATGAAGGTTTTGTTGCAATTCATTAGCATGAATCATTTCATGACAATGGGTACACTTTACCCATCCACTATACCCATCTTTTTTAGTTGTTTGAACTTTTATCTTAGGTTTATTCCTAGAAAATAATCCCATAATCTCCTTTCAAATTATAACAATAAAACATCTATTCTATCATAATAAACAAAATATAACAATAGAGTAAAAATTTAAATCAACTAGACGCCAACTGAAATCTTTCTTCCACATTCTTCCAAGAAACAATATTCCAAATATTTTTTACATACTCAGCGCGTACGTTCTTATATTGCAGATAGTAAGCATGCTCCCAAACGTCAATTCCTAAAAGAGGAATTAAGCCTTGAGTACTTAAAGGATCCTGATTTGCACAAACAGTAATACTCATTTTTTTACTTTCTTTGTTATAACCAAGCCACCCCCAGCCCGATCCTTGGATCGCCGTTGTCTGCGCGCTCATTTTTTCAATAAAAGATTCGACAGAACCAAAGTCTTTTGCTAAAGCAGCAGCGAGGGCGCCTTCGGGAGCTCCACCACCACCCTTAGAAACTGGAGCTAAATTTGTCCAAAAAATAGAGTGATTCACATGCCCACCACCATTGAACTTAATCGCTTGCTGCAAAGCGATCATCGCAGCTATATCTTCTTTAGCTTCTGCTTCTGCATACTTTTGTAAAGCAGTATTAAGATTGGTTACATAAGCATTATGATGTTTTGTATAATGCAACTGCATAATTTCTGCTGAAATCACAGGCTCTAGAGCGGAAAAATCATAGGAAAGCTCTGGCAATTTATACATAAGATGGACTCCTTGTAATAGGTATAGGTTTTTTTTCTCACATCATATACGCGAACGTCAATTAGTTACAACTAGGAGAAATATAAGCAGTTTATTGGAAGGCTTTTTTATAGCAAACTTCCTCCATTTTTAGAAGCAATGAGTTGCGTATAAATAAATTCAATATTATTCATCATTGCCTTTAATATAAGATATCAAGAAAATCTAATAAAATTTATAAAGCCAAGGAGTAATTTATGATTATCAGAAACCTTAACAACGTTACTGGACACCTTAGATCTTGCCATAATCTGCTACAAAAAGCTGCCTGTAGCAAGCTAACAGATACGACAAAAAAAACAGAAAAGGCAACAAAAAGAACTCTATGCCAAGAAGAGCTAAAAAATGAGACGAGAAACACATTTCAAAACGTGGCAACTGAACTTTTCAAATGTTTAAAAACAGTAAAAGATCTTAAAGAAATAGCAGAAAATTTCCCAAGAGCACAAAAACAGTTGGACGATTTGACACACAATCCTCAACGACTTCCTCCAGAAAAAATAGACACAACAACTTTCTCTAGCAAAGAAGAATATTTTAAGGCTCTAAAAGCCATAAAAGAAGTGGAAAGACTACTTAAAAAATAAGTCAGAATCTAAGAAGAG
The DNA here is from genome assembly GCA_947505635.1 of Chlamydiota bacterium. GTDB lineage: Bacteria > Chlamydiota > Chlamydiia > Chlamydiales > Rhabdochlamydiaceae > CAIJXB01. The sequence continues at coordinate 8,143 of CANNLR010000011.1, read as the reverse complement.
GCCTTAAATTCTATAACCTACAGATTTTTACGTTGCCTCTATCAAGGCAAGCAAAAGTTTCTTGAAAAAATGCGATAAAAAGCCTCTTCGGTAATAGGTCCCTGAAAAGTAAGCTTTTTTCCCTCAGGCATCTTTAAAAAAACTCTAAAAAACCCCTCAACGGTTGAAGGACTCGTGAAAATAATTTCATCAACCTCTTCTAAAGAAGGAATGGGCTGAGGCTCCTGCCATACGGTATCATAAAGATCCAACGCTTCATAAGCAATTTTTTCTTGATCCAAATAAGAAGATAAGCAAGATCTAGCTAAAGAAGATCTTGGATAAAAAATATAAGCCTCTTTCCAAGAGTACTTTTGCATCTCTTCAATCATCCCCTCTTGTGAAGATACAGTAGATTCCCATAGGGGGCCTATTCCTCTTTTTTTCAAAGCAAGGCTCGTTGCTGGACCAATAGAAATACATTTTTCTCGTAGTGCTTCTAATGCGTCTACGGAAAGAGTGAATAAAATCTCTACGGCATTCTTACTTGTCAAAAAACAATGCGTAAATAAGGAGAGCTTCTTTAAACAACTTTGGATTTTTGCTTCTTGAAAGCTTCTAGGAATAAGTAAAATGACCGGGTAGTGAATCACTTCACACCCTTCTAATGCAAAAGTGTTATCTGTTCCTAAGTATAAAACTTTTTTCACAAGTCTTTTCCTGTTTTTGTTAAACTTTTTGACTGCACGTAAGTAAGGCTTCTCTTATTTTTTGGGACTGCTTATCTTTTGAATACTGAACCGACCGAGGCAAAAACCTCCGAGATTCATCATCAATTACTCTAATTATCGACTCAACTTCTCGATCCAAATCTATTCGTAAAATTACCCGACCTCCCATACTCTGAGCTGCAACTCTTATACTCAGCACATCTACTCCAGCACATGGATCCATCGTCGCATAGAATAAAAAATCTCTACGCCTCTCATTGCTATCCGGCTCTTTTTCTACATCAAATAAGCCCGCACACCTTCCATTATGATGTCGTAAAGTCTCACAAGGACAGTCTCGATTTTTACCATCTTTAGCATAAGACTGTTTAAGATGCGCAAAAATGCGGTCTTCAGCAGGGAACCGAAGCCTTTTAAAGGGTTCGTAGGGAATTATACTGCCTTCACGCAATCCTAAGATTCTAAACATCAGACTAACTGCACTCCTTCTTGTTTAGCTAGATCATAAATAGGCATAGAAAAAGGATGTGAAACCCTGTTGATAATTACATCGATCTTTTGATCTCCTATAGCATGGTATAGTTTGGCAAGAAAATCTATTTTTGCTTTATTCACTTCTTGCACATCTGAAATATGAGTTTCGATATATAAATCAATATCTCCTCCCTTTTTCTTTAAATCTACTCTAGAGCCAAAAATCCAAAGGTGATCTTTACCATCAAAAAACATCTTAAATAAGGAAACAATACTTTCTATCTCTGATGGATTAATTCTAATAGAAGGATAGCTCATGATAATTGTCGAGTCCATTCTTCTTTAATTTTTTGTGCTTTTTCTTGTAATTCTTTCCAATATTGTAATAATTCTTGAGCGGTTTGAATAGCTTGATTACAATTATTAGCCATAAAATCCGGATGCTCCGGATATTCATGCGTTAAATGATTACGAAGCTCTCTCATATCAATCCAAACTTTAGCAGAAGGCAAAATCTCCAGTTTCTCCATTTGATTTAACACATCAAGAAAGCTAGATCCTTTCATCTCTCCTTGAGATAAATCTATAAGAATAGGAAATATTTCAAATCCTATTACGTCTTGTAATTTAGAAAACCGACTGATTAGCAATTCCAGATAACTGACTTCATCATCTTTTAAGTTAACAAAAGCACTTGCCTGTATGGGATACAGATGCTTTATATGCGAAAGTGCCATCTTAAGACGACTCGCATGCGTATGACAAACATCTAAATATGAACCTAAAAGAAGAACTTTTTTCTTATCTATTCGAATGTGCACCACTAAATTCCCTTCTCTTCCTTAAGACTTAAAATTTTTCCTGCTAAATACAAAGGATAATAATAAATCCCTCTACTCTTATTAACAGAAAAAGATCGTCCACTCAGGATAATCTGCTCGGCAGGTTTGTATTTTTCTGAAAATGACTTTAAGCTTTTAGCTTTAATATTAGAACCTGATTTTACTTCCAAAGGAATTACCTTTCCTTCAAGCTCCAATAAAAACTCTACTTCGGCTTGACCTTCTTGCCAACTAAAAAGCTTTTCCATTCCACATCCTAACAGCTCTTCAGCTACAAAATTTTCAGCAAAGTAGCCCTTGTAACTCCCATATTCATACTCCAAGATATTTTTCGGAGAAAGTCCTGACATGCTCCCTAAAATCCCAATATCAAATAAAAGCAACTTGAAGAAATTTTCTTTAGCATAACCCGAAAAAGGAGAGTGTCCTGTATTTACAACAGGAACTTTTATCACAAGTCCTGCCGTCTCAAGCCAATCTATAGCTCCTGCTAATCGATCATAATGACTAACTCCAGGAACAACACCTCTAAATCTAAACCGCGCAATCGATTCTTCCTTAACCTGACGAATCTGAGAAGGAACAGACTCTAAAATGCGATTAATATGCATAGCATTGACTTTTCCGGAATGCTTTGCAATGTCTGCATAATACGATTTCACAAGATCTTCTTGTTTTCCTCTAACTAAAGATAAAGCTTTAAATAAGTCATTCCTATTTTGCACATAGACGGCAACAACTTCAGGCAATCCCCCTACAACAAAATATCTTTTAAGTTGATCCCATAAATGAACATGAATAACTTCTGGAACCTCTTCTATTCCTGAAAAGTTTCTAATAAATTGCAAAGACCTTTCATCCTCTACTGCCAACAAGAATTCTTCAAAAGACATAGGTCTTAATGTTTGAAAAGTGACTTTTCCTACAGGAAAAGATTCTGGGCTTAAATGAACTCCTAAAAGAGATCCAGCCGCACATATATGGAGCTCAGGACAATCTTCACAAAAATACTTTAAACTGGTAAGAGCCTTAGGTAATTCTTGAATTTCATCAAAGATTACAAGATCTCTTGCAACATCAATGGAGCTATTTAAATGGAAACTAAGCTCTGTAAGAATTCTTTGAGGAGAAAGATCTGCTTCAAATATTTTAGCCAAAATCGGCTCTTTTTCGAAGTTAAGATAATGATATTTGGGAAAATGTGTTTTTCCAAATTCTTTTAAGAGATAGGTCTTGCCAACCTGCCTAACACCTTTAATAATAAGAGGCTTACGATCTTTTTCTTCCTTCCACCTAAGGAGATTCTCCATCATCAATCTTTTCATACACACCAGCCTGTCACTTTATTCTACAAAAAAATGACATATTTGTCACTTTTTTGTAGAATAAAGTGACAAAATAGGCTTTAAGTTGCAAGAACCTTAAAAATCTCTTTCATTGCAAAATCTTCCTTGCAGGCCAAAATAGCCAATCTTCCCTGCATAAGGGATGTGGATCCAGGAAGCTCTTGCATATCTCGAACGATCTTAAGACGAATAAGGGCTGCTTTTGCCATAATGAGAGCATCTACTTTGCCTTCATCTAAAAAAGAAAGCCTTTTGTCTATTGTTCCTCGAATATCTATAGGACAAAGATCTTCTCTTAAAGAAAGAAGATTTTGGATTCTTCGTAAAGAAGAGGTTCCTACCTTAGAAAAAGGAAGTAAAGAAGATAAACTTTCCCCCTTTCGAAAAACAAGAACATCAGAAGGATCTAATCCTTTCGTATAAGCAATTACAGTAAGATCTGGATGAATAGGATCTGGCAAATCTTTAGCCGAATGAATAGCTATCTGACACTCGCCTGACAAAACTGCTTCATCTACTTCTCTTGTAAAAAAGTCTGTTTTTTCTTTATCGAGCAATGAAGAATTTTGATCTAAATCTCCTGTTGTCTTTATCCACTTAGGAGAAAAACTTATATCAGGATAGTTTTGCCTTAATTCTAAAAGAACCTCTTCCACTTGAGATTTAGAAAGAGGCGAATCTCGAGCAGCTACAGAGATTACGTTAGTGGATAAGCTCATGGATTGCCTCTTCGATCGTCTCTACCCCTCTCACTATGATCTTCTTTTGCAGTTCAGCTGAAAGACTAGATACGCTTTTTTTAGGAATAATACATTTAGTAAAACCAAGATGCAAAGCCTCTTTTACTCGAGCTTCAGCTTTAGCAACACTTCTAATCTCTCCGCCAAGCCCAACTTCTCCAAAAATTACAGTATCAGGATCAATGGGTCTACTACAAAAAGAAGACAAAATAGCTAAAGAAATTCCCAGGTCTACAGCAGGTTCATAAATTTTCACTCCTCCTGCAATAGAAACAAAAACATCACAATGATGAACTTGATACCCTGCTTTTTTTTCTAAAACAGCCAACAAAAGAGCTAGCCGCGTAGGATCAATCCCTGAAGATTTACGTGTCGCTGTTGGGAAAGGGGATGGAGCGACTAAAGATTGTGCTTCCACAAGCACAGCTCTTGACCCCTCTAAGGTGGGGATAATAACAGATCCGGGAGAATCTTTTTTGCGCTCTTGCAAGAAAACGTGAGAAGGATCTTCTACTTCGATAAGACCTGAGGATCCCATTTGGAAAAGAACAATATCTTCTGTGGGGCCGAATCGATTCTTTATAGCTCTTACCATCCTGTAGCCTTGATGGAAATCCCCTTCAAATTCTAGTACCGTATCAACAATATGTTCCAAAACTCTTGGCCCTGCAATATCGCCTGATTTTGTCACATGTCCAACTAAAAAAGTTGCAATACCTAATTTTTTAGAAAGATGCATAAATTCCATAGCAAGCTCTCTTACCTGAGAGACACTCCCCGGAGAAGACGGGATTTCTGGTTTGTATAAAATTTGAATGGAGTCAACAATCAAGATATCTGGTTTTAACTTTTCAACTTCTATTTTAATAGAATTGAATTGCGTCTCACTCAAGATAAATAACCTTTCACTTTGAACACCAAGACGTCTAGCTCTTAGGGCTGTTTGCTCAATAGACTCTTCTCCTGCAATGTAAAGCACTGTTTTATTTTGCAAAGAAGCAGCCTCAGCCACCTGCAATAATAAAGTAGACTTCCCAATGCCCGGATCTCCTGCAACCAAGATTAACGAACCCCGAACAATCCCTCCACCAAGAACCCTATCGAACTCTTTAAATCCTGTGCTAAGTCTAGGAAATACCCCTATTTCTACCTCTGCAATCCGTAGTGGCTTTGGTCTTTCTAAAGAATCTATAGAAAACCTACTTGCTACTTCTTCTATAGGAGTCTCTTCTGTTAAAGTATTCCATTGCTGACAAGCTGGGCAACTTCCTGCCCACTTAATCTGTACATGGCCACATTCCTTACAGGCCCAAAGAGTCTTTGTCTTCGCCATCTTTTTTCTCCTCCCACACATGAAGAGCTTGCTTTGCTGCATTTTGCTCGGCTTCTTTTTTAGAAGCTCCAAGCCCTGATCCTAACTGAATATCTTCTAAAAAAACACTAATTTCAAATATTTTATTATGATCTGGACCTTGTTCATTAATTACTTTATAAATAGGCAATTTTTGATAGCTCCTTTGAAGGACTTCTTGCAGTTCAGCTTTCCAATTGCGGCCAGGCTTTTGCACATGTTGAGCAATTTCTTCAGAAAAATGAGTCCAAAAAAATTGCTTCGCTGCTTCCATTCCCCCGTCTAAATAAATTGCAGCTAAAAGAGCCTCAAAAAGATCGGCTTGGATAGACTCTTTACTTCGTCCATCTTGCATCTTTTCGCCCTTACCCAGTAAAACAAATTCTGCAAGCCCTAACTTCTGTACAAATTTTGCACAAGTAGACGCTTCTACAAGATTTGCCTTTAGATGAGAGAGTCTTCCCTCCGGTTCTTCGGGACAAGTTTCATATAAGTACTGTGCAATCAAAAGACCTAAGACAGAATCCCCAAGAAACTCTAATCTTTCATTATGCTCGGGAGTTTCACTCCGATTTTCATTAAAAAAAGAGCGATGAACAAACGATAAGGTCAAAAATTTTTTATTTTTAAAAGAATAATCTATCCTTTCTTCAATGCTATCAATTTGATCTAAAAGTTTTTGATAAGGTGTTAACATAAAAAATCGCTTGGTAAATTCAAGCCGTGATGGTACTCTATTAGATAAAAAAAAGCATTTTTTATTTCTTTCTTTATCTATTAGTTGTTCATGGTCAAAGGTAATTTTAATTTTAATCGGCTCAAAAGAGCTTATATCTTTCCCGTCATCGAAGAAAAAATTCTAGAGCTTAGATCCGCTTGCCCAAATGTTGATATTATTAATATGGGTATTGGAGATATCGCTCTCCCTCTGGCCCCTCATATAGCAGCAGCCATCCAAGCTGCCGCCCAAGAAATGACGGAGGGGACAAATCTATATGGATATGGACCTTCTGAAGGATACTTGTTCTTAAGAGAGGCTATCTGTAAAAACTCCTATCAAGGACTTCCCATATCAGCTGAAGAAATCTTCATCTCAGATGGAATCAATACAGACATCGTCAATATACTCGATCTTTTTCACACTTCCTGCTCTGTAGCCATTCCAGATCCGGCCTATCCAGCCTATCTAGACTCCAACCTTCTTCAGGGAAGAAAAAAAATCTACATGATGCCCTGCACCTTAGAAACAGGTTTTATTCCAACGCTCCCCAATCATCCTTGCGATATTATCTATCTTTGCTCACCGCATAACCCAACGGGTGTTGCTATGAATAAAGAACAACTGCAATCTTTTGTAAATTTTGCGCTCGAAAATAATAGCATTCTATTATTTGATAACGCTTATGAAGCTTTTGTAACTTCTCCGAATACCCCAAAAAGCATTTATGAAATTCCAGGAGCTGAAAAAGTAGCAATTGAATTTCGTAGCTTTTCAAAAACAGCTGGTTTTACAGGACTTCGATGCTCCTACACCACCCTTCCTAAACAAATACAAGCAAGATTCGGGAAAAAAATCCTTTCTCTTCACACTCTTTGGAAAAACAGACAATCCATTAAATTCAATGGACTCTCTTACCCTATTCAAAAAGGTGCTTTGGCTTGTTTTTCTCCTCAAGGAAAGCTAGAAGTTCAAAAACAAGTAACTTATTATCTTGAGCAAGCAAGAAAGCTCAAAGAAGGCCTAATAAAAGCTAATCAAATTTGCTTTGGAGGGATCGACTCCCCGTACATTTGGTGGAAAGCTCCTGAAGGATTAAGCTCCTGGGATTTTTTTACTCTTCTTTTAACAAAATGCCATCTCATCTCGATCCCAGGAATAGGATTTGGAAAACATGGAGAAGGGTACGTGAGACTCTCAGCCTTTAGCACAATGGAAAAAACAACAAAAGCCCTAGAACGGATAACAACACTGGTAAATTTATGAAATTTGAACTCTCAGACTCTTTCCACCAATTTTTTAATAGACATGGTCTTATCGAATTTGAAGAAACATTCTCTTCAGAAGATCTAGAGCAACTTTCTTCGAAACTACAATCTCAACTTGCACGTTCTTTAGGGGGTAAGCCTCTAGAAATCTCCTCTAACGTTGAGCTTTGGAAAGCCGGCCGAGACCTTTGGCTACAAGATTCGACAATCCAAAAAATTCTCACAAAGTCTCAAATTGGAGCTATCGCTTCTTTTTTATTTAAAAAAAGACCTCTACGGCTTGCCTACACACAAACATTACTTAATCAATCTTCAGATATTCCTCTTACGCAAAGTTTCACCCTTAACGATATTAGCAGTATGACTCCCATTTTAGGGGGAGCCCTTCTTTGCTTTCATTCTTCTTCTACGCATGAAGATGAAGGGCTTTTACCAGACCTTACCAAACAAAGAACAGGAAGGATCATCTTTTTTTCAGCAACCCAACCCATTGACTTCCCTTCTTTGTTTGCTCAAAAAGGACTTCATTGTTTACTTCTTTGTTTTGCTCCTGCCAAATTGCGTTATAAGCTACAACCTTTAGATGTAAGCACTCATATACTAAAAAAATCAGGATATGTATTCGGAGACTATATAAAAGAAAAAGAGGCTCCTTACCTATATCACTAACTGATAATAGATTATTATAAACATG
>CANNLR010000010.1 GCA_947505635.1 Chlamydiota bacterium | reverse complement strand
GGAGGCTGATCTCCGATAAAAGCGCAGAGATCAGGAAGGCCTCGATAGAGTTCTTTGTAATCTAATCCATAACCGATCACGAAGCGATTTTGAATATCAAAAAGAACATAATCAGGGCGATAGTCTGTTTTTCTTTCTATGTCTTTTACTAAAAGAACAAAAGTCTTAATGCTGTTAGGTTTTTTTTTCTCAAGTTGCTTAGCAATACCTAAAATTGTATTTCCTGTTTCGAAGATATCATCAACAATTAAGACATCTCGTCCTTCAATATCCAAACATTCTAATCCAGAAATTGTTAGTTCTCCGCCGACAGTTCCATTATGTCCGTAGCTGCTAGCTTTTACGAATTCTAATTCGAAAGGAATTTTTAGTTCTCTGATAAGATCTGAGGTAACACAGATAGCCCCTTTCATGACCATGACAACCGTGAGCTTTTTACCTTGATAGTCTTTTTCAACTTGTGCAGCAGACTCTTTTATTTTTTCTGCAATTATTGTAGACGGAATGATCACATCCATAGGAGCTTCTACTCCAAAGGCTAGAGAAGAAACTATGCAAGATAATATAACAAATATTTTTTTCATGAATATCCAAAATTTTAATTAATTTATAAAAAAGAAAGGATGATATTCTAATATTATTGATAATAATGCAAGAATTTTATGAGAATTAGATTTATTGAAAAAAGCTTTCGTTATGAAAGCTTTTTATTTAGAAGATCATTCACTAAACTGGGGGGAGCTTTGCCTTGGCAAAGCTTCATCACTTGCCCAACTAAAAATCCATAAGCTCTTCCTTTGCCTGCTTTATAATCCAGGATGGATTGAGCATTTTCAGCTAGAACTTGATCTACAAGAGCTTCTATAGAAGCTGTATCAGAGATGGGTTGATAATCAAGATTGTTTTGTACTATGACTTTTGGCGTGATGCTGGGGTTTGCCACCATATCATCCGCAACACCCTTAGCTATTTTCCCGGTGATAGTACTATCTTCAATCATATTAACAAGTTCTGTGATGTGATGGGGAGGGATACCGCTAGCTTCTAAGCTAATGCCGGACTCTTTTAGTCTTCCTGTGAACTCAACGACGAGCCAGTTGCTTAAGGCCTTTGGATTTTTACAGGAAACTAAAGATTTTTCAAAGTAGTCACAAAGAGGTTTGTCTTGGATTAATGTATAAGCCGTGCTCTTGGAAAGGGCAAGATCTGTTACATAGCGCTTAAACCTTTGGAAAGGAAGTTCAGGTAAGGACGATTTAATCTTTTCAATATAAGATTTTGATAAAATGATAGGAAGAAGATCTGGTTCAGGGAAGTACCTGTAGTCTTCTGCATTTTCTTTAGTACGCATTAAGATGAGCTCTTTACTTTCAGGATCAAAACGGTAGGTTCCGGGGAATATAACTTCGCTTGGATCCTTGTCAGAGTGAAGAGTGTAGAGGTGGATTTGCCGTTTAATTTCCGCATCAATAGCAAGCTCCATATTATGAAAGGAGTTCATGTTTTTGATTTCGATTTTATTACGTAGCGTTGTTTCTCCTTGAGGTCTAATAGAGATGTTAGCATCGATACGTAAAGAACCTTCTTCCATATTACAATCAGAAGCGTCTAGGTAGACCATGATAGATCGAATGGCGATTGCATAGGCAGCGGCTTCTTTAGCAGAATGCATACAAGGTTCTGAAACAACCTCGACAAGAGGAACTCCGGCTCTATTATAGTCAACACCTGCAAAGGTGCTAAAGTGTTTAAGCATGCCAGCATCATCTTCTAGATGGGCTCTATTGATGGAAAATTTCTTAAGTTCTCCTTCTACATCTACTTCTATAAATCCCCCTAAAACAATAGGTTGATCAAATTGGGTGATTTGATAGTTTCTTGGGCTATCTGGATAAAAGTAAGACTTGCGGTCGAATTTACTGAAAAGAGCTACTTCTGCATTGATGGCAAGGCCAAACTGCACAGCTTTTCGTACAGCTTCTTTATTAAGGACGGGTAAGGTGCCAGGTTGTCCTGTGCAGACATCTGTGATATTTGTATTAGGCTCATCCCCAAATCGATTAGGGGCATGGCTAAATAGTTTGGTTTTTGTATTTAGTTGCACATGGATCTCAAGACCAATTACAGGTTGCCAAAGGCTTTTCTCTTTTTCTAGTGTCATACTATTAAACCTTGTCAAATAAAGGAGGGATTTGTTTATGAAAAGATGTGGCTGTTTCAAATTGTTGAGCCATCTGCAATACGGCATGATCTTGCAGTTGGGGGGCTAACAGTTGGAGTCCAAAAGGTTTATTATCCTTGCTAAAGCCAGAAGGAATGCTAATAGCAGGAAGTCCTGCTAAGTTAGCTGCGATTGTGTAGATATCTTGAAGATACATTTGCAAGGGGTCTTGGATGGAGCCTAAGGGAAATGCAGGAAAAGGAGAGCTTGGCATTGCGATAAGATCGCAATGAGCGAAGGCTTTTTGCAGCTGCTCAATGATCAATGTCCTTACTTGCTGAGCTTTTTTATAAAAAGCTTCTTTGTAGCCAGAAGATAAAACGTAAGTTCCAAGTAAAATTCTATTTTTCACTTCAGGCCCAAACCCTTCTTGTTTAGAGAGCTCGTATACTTCGTCTAGAGTAGTTGCTTTAGAAGATCGTAGTCCATATCTGACACCATCATAACGAGCTAGATTTGTAGAGGCTTCGGCAGTAGCTAAGATATAATAAGTAGCAATCGAGTACTTAAGTAAGGTGAGATCTACCTCTACAATAGTATGCCCTAGGGTTCGTAGGACTTCGGTAGAGCTTTCAAAGTTTTTTCTAGATTCTGGATCTAATTGCTCTAGAAAATTCCAAGGCACTCCAATCTTAGCTTGCTTAAGAGGTTGTTGTAATGCTTCTAAAAAAGAAGCAGGGGCTATGTGGATGTTTGTAGAGTCTTTTTTACAAGGTTGTCCGATGATATCCATAATATAGGCAGCATCGGCTACGTTTGTAGCAAGAGGGCCTATCTGGTCTAAAGAAGAGGCAAAGGCGACAAGTCCATAGCGAGAGACTCGTCCATAGGTCGGTTTGAAGCCAACGATCCCTGTAAGAGCTGCAGGCTGTCTAATGGAGCCTCCGGTATCGCTGCCGAGAGCTAGAGGACAAAGTCTTGCCGCAACAGCTGCACAAGACCCTCCAGATGAGCCTCCAGGTGTACAAGAAAGATCCCAAGGGTTTTTAGATTTTTTGAAAGCAGAGTTTTCTGTAGAAGATCCCATTGCAAACTCATCGAGATTTGTCTTTCCTATTAAAAAAGCATCTTCTTGCTCTAGGCAGTCAACAACAGTAGCGTTAAAGACAGCTTTATAGTTTGCTAGGAAATGGGAGCCACAGGTTGTTGTTTTCCCGTGCATATGCATATTGTCTTTGATGGCAATAGGAACAGCTGCCATTTTACCTAAAGGTTGCCCGGTTGCTTTTTTGTGGTCTAAAAGATCCGCTTTTGATCGAATGTCTTCGGAAAAAACTGTTAAGAAAGCGTCTGTTTTTTGATCTTCTTGTAAAATTCTATGTAAGAAGTAGTCGGCAATAGACCTAGCAGAGGCTTGGCCTGTCATAAATTTTTTATGGATTTCAAGGGCGGATAGACGATACATAGTAAAGCTCTTAAGTTGAAGTTTTCATGACAGCAGGTACTTTAATCATGCCCCCAATATGGGAAGGGGCATTAGAAAGGAATTCTTCTCTAGAAAGAAGAGGACCTTCCTCATCTTCACGCATGATATCGGATGGAGCAGGGGTAACTTGATAGCAGGGGGTGACATCTGTTGTGTCGAGCTCTCCTAGGTGGTCTATATAGGAGACAACTCTTTGGATTTTATGAAAAAGCACCTCTTTTTCCTCAGGTGAGCAATTAATTCGACATAATTTTGTGAGTTTGATAAATTCTTTTTCATCCAAAAGTGACATGAAAAGTCCCCTGCATTATAGATTGTTTCCTAGAGGAATATATGGTAATCGTTTTACGTGGAAATAGTCAAAAGAAAAAGTACATGACAAAACAAAGGAAATCTTTTATAGTAAGGTTAGGTTAAGGATTTTAACTAAATTTATTCTATTGTAAGGAGAATTTTATGTGTAAATGTGTAGGATGGCTTGCTCTACTTTTGACAGTGATCGGAGCTTTGAACTGGGGTCTTTGGGGCTTTTTCCAATTTGATTTAGTAGCTATGCTTTGTAAAGGAAATACAACAATGGCAGCTAGAGCAGTTTATTCCATTATTGGTCTTGCTGGACTCTATAGTTTAAGAAAGCTTTGCTGCTGCAAGAAAAAATGTCCTTGTGAGTGTCATAAGGGTAATGGCCCTACAGGCTGTGGTAAAGATAAAGATTCTTCAGGTTGTTGCAAATAGTTTCTTTTTAAAGAGTGTAAGAAATACTTACACTCTTTTATTCAATAAATTTGTTTTGAATATTGACGACCTTTCCCTGAAAAGCCATTCCTAAGGCTAAGATCTTCTGAATGCCGCGGCTTTTTAGTTCCGTTACATAGTGTAGCGTTTCAATCTGTATAATAGCTAAATCAGCAAGTTCTTTAAGGTCTGATCCTTCTTTAGCCTTTTTGAATTCTAGAATAATACCGAGCCCCTTTACATTTTTAGGAAATAAGCAGACATCATATCTTCCAAGGCCGCTTTCTCTATTAGATTTGATTTCATAATCTTTTTGTAAGGAAGATAGAAGCCCTAGTACAAAGGCGTGATAGACTCGTTCAGGTTCGTCTTTAGGGATATCATGAGCGCTAAATATATCCATAATAAGCTGTTCAAATTTTAAAGAGAAGGCTTTGACATTGCCCGAGGTTAAGTCTTGTAAAAGGTCTGTCCAGGAGGTCGAATAAGCTTCTGTTAAGTGCTCGCGTATCATGCTTTGAAAAAGTAATAAAACTTCTTGGTTGGGAAGTTTCAATTCACAAGAGTACAGTATGCCGTCAAGAAGGGGGAGCGAGGCAAATGTTAAATATCCACTAAAAAGAAGAAGGCCCCAAATGGCCTCTTTAGAGTTTTTTAAACTGGTAAAAATAAGTCCTTCATCCACTAGCTTAGTGATGGTACCTCCTAAAACAAGAGTCTCAAAGTCTTCTTTAAAAAAGACCCCTTTTTGTGTAAGCTGTTCTTTTACGAGCTCATTACCGCTTGTGTTGACCCAGTAAGGCTTTAATTTTTTGTGTTGCACATAACTTAAGATAGACCAGGGATTATAGACAGAGTCAGATCCTATATGGTATCCATTATACCACTGCCGAACATCCGTTAATTTATCACTTAAGCCATGTTCTTTGAGTAAAGGAACGATTTCTTCCTCTAATAGGCCAAACTTATCGCTGAAGTCTTCACTAAACATCGTAAAGTTACTAGAATGGTTGAGATCAGAAAAGATGTTTTCTTTAGCAATACGTAGGATGCCTGTAAGGACGCCTCTTTCTAAGCAGGTGTTGCTTTTAAGTCCTCCCCCTAACCAATTACGCATGAAGTTAATAATATGAGAATAGTATCCATGAAAATAGGCCATATGGATGGGAGCATCATATTCATCAATTAAAACGATGACTTTTTTGTTGTGATGACGGCGTAGCCATGTTACAAGATAGTTTAGGCTGGTTTCTGTATTAGCTTGGTCTGCTTGTTGTTTTAAAATGTTATGAAAAATCTCTTTTTCATCATCGGATAGTTCAGAGCTGCTCAGTAAATATCGGTGCCTTTCAAACTCTTTTGCGATAAGTACTTTTAATTTAGCGTAAGCTAGTTCCCATGTTTCTTGTTTGACTTCTTTTAAAGTAAGAAATATTACAGGGTGCTTGCCTTGGAGTTCTCGGTAGGTTGTTTGCCATATTTTGTAAGGAGAAAACAGATGAGAGTTGTCTTCTTCTGTTTTCTCAAAAAAGTATTTTAACATAGACATGTTGAGAGTTTTTCCAAATCTGCGGGGACGAGGAATGAGCGCTAATTCTGTTCCTCTTTCTATAATTTCTTGAATGAAAAGAGTCTTATCAATATAAGCGCATCCGTTTTCAATTAGTTTTTTATAGTCGTCGATTCCTATAGGGGATTTTCTCATAACCACTCCATTTTATCCTATCATAGAAGAAATGGAGTTAAATCTATAGAGGATTTTTTTACGAATTAGAGAATTAGAATGTTGTTTTTTTGAGTCTTACTGGACTTTATTCAGTAAGTTTATTTTATAAGTGATTTTCGGCGATGGTCTTTAGAGTCTTAACAATTTAATGTCTAGTTTGTTTTTATTATTCTCATAGGGGCTCGATCTTATGCCAACAGAAAGAGACGGTTCTTTTTGTTGGCAGATGCAAGAAAGAGACGGTTCTTTTATTGACTATTCCTTCCGGTTTCCGTTATATTTAAGGTAAACGGAGAGAAATATGAAAAGAACACTTTTTACCTTTTTAGAAGAATGGTTAGATTCTGGGGATCGAAAACCTTTGGTCATCCGAGGGGCTAGACAAGTTGGAAAAACCTGGATTGTAAGGCACTTGGCAGAATCTCGAAAAAAGAAGCTTATCGAACTTAATTTTGAAAAAAAACCGCAACTTGCCGGCCTACTCTCCTCCAATGACCCGAATCAAATCCTCTTGCGGATAGGAGCTTTATTTGAGCTCACTCCGGATCCTAAAAACTGTATACTCTTTTTTGATGAGATTCAGGTAGTTCCCGAATTGTTTGCCAAGTTGCGTTGGTTTGCAGAAGAAATGCCGGAAATGCCGGTAATCGCCGCTGGGTCTTTGCTAGATTTCGTTTTAGCAGACCATACTTTTAGTATGCCGGTAGGAAGAATCAGCTACATGCATTTAGAGCCGCTTTCATTTGAAGAATTTTTACAGGCCTCCAGTAAGGGAGGTCTTTTAAATTACTTAGGAAACTATCAAATACAGGATGAGATCCCTTATGTTGTTCACGAAGAATTAATCACGTCTTTTAAGAAGTATCTTATTATAGGAGGAATGCCCGCAGCCGTGTCTTCCTGGATCAATCAGAGGTCTTTGCAAAAAGTAAGTCAAGTGCATCACGACCTACTATCTACATACCGCGATGATATTAGTAAATATAGAGGACGTTTAGGTGTTGAGCGAATAGAAGAAGTAATGGCAGCCATCCCTAAGTGCCTTGGAGAAAAATTCGTCTATACCAAAGTTAATCCATCCGCTCAAATACCTTCCATAAAGCAATCATTAGAGCTACTTTGCAAGGCTAGAATCTGTCATAAAGTTGTGGGAAGCGCTGCAAATGGAATCCCTCTATCTGCGGAAATACAGGAAAAATTTTTAAAAATGATTTATTTGGATGTTGGGCTTTGCTCTGCGACATTGGGTATTTCTTTAGAACAATTTCAATCTGCAAACTCAATTAATTTGATTAATAAAGGGGGGATTGCCGAACAGGTTGTTGGGCAAATTTTGAGAACAATTTTCCCACCTTATGTAGAACCTGGGTTATACTATTGGCACCGGGAAGAGAAAGGATCCTCTGCTGAAGTGGATTACGTGATTCAGCATGAGAATAATGTAATCCCAGTTGAAGTAAAAGCAGGTAGCACAGGAAGCCTAAAGTCCTTACATGTTTTTATGGGAGCAAAAGGATTGCCTTTTGCCGTTCGAGTAAATTCCGATACCCCAAGCTTGACTGCAATAAACATAAAAGATCATCAAGGACATCTCATTTCCTATACGCTACTTTCTGTTCCCTTTTATCTTCTAGGGCAATTGCACAGGCTTATTAAAGACTCAGCTACCCAAAAAAAAGAATGATCTATATCTCTTAAATAACACTCAAGATCTACATTATTGTACCGGGTATGACAATCTTATACCTGGCACAATAAATGAGAATCTTGCGTTATTGTGCCGGTTATAGCACTCAAGAGAGGTTACTTTGGAAGGTCTATACTAAATTTGGCCATCGCTATATTAACTTCCAAAACAACTAGACCTATACCGTTAAGCTCTTTCTTCGATCCACGTCTTGTGCATGAAGTTATGCTGGAAATAGTCTTACTTTGGCATTTGTTTTAATTTTCTTAATTAATATAGTGAATTTTTGAACTCATTTGAGAGGGCTTTTATACTTATGGCAAGGCAGAGTTTATTCAAAAAAAGTCAACCTCTCATTGTTTGGGGCGTTGGAGATATTTATTTTATTTTGGCTGTCACGGTAATAATTCTTTTTGGGATGTTCTCTCCTGATTTACAAAAACAACTAAATTTTAGCAACTCTCAGTTAGGTCTTTTAGGTTTTGGGTTCTTTCTTAGTTTTGGAGTGACCCAGTTACTGACAGGGGGACTTATGGACTCTTGGGGGCCGAGGATTGTACTGGTTTTATCAGGTGCTGTGGCTTCTTTAGGTCTTTTTTTGTTTTCCACAGCTCAAGGTATTACTCAAGCATTTATAGCTCAGGTAATCACGGGGGCTGGTTTTTCTATATCGTATGTAGGGGCAATCTATCTTGCTTCTGTATGGTTTTCTCAAAAACACTTTTCCCTTTTTTCCGGTATAACGCAGATGTCTGCTAATGTTATATCAGCTTCTGTGGTCTCTGTTTTAGTTTTAGCGGATACGGCATCCGTGAATTTTCGGACGATTACAGCTGTCTTATCAGGGGTTACTTTACTTGTTTCCCTACTTTTAGCTTTATTTGTTCAAAAGGCGCCCGTAGTCAAGCAAAATAAGGAAGAGTCAAAACAAAAATCAGAGTTTTGGAAAGATCTGTATAAGTTGCTACACATTCCTCAATTCTGGCTGGGATCGGGTTATTATAGTGCAAATATTGGTGTTTTTTTAGCTTTTTCATCACTATGGAATATCCCTGATTCTCTAGCCTACGGCCACGACCTTAAAACGGCAACGATGATGAGCGCCACGCTTCGTTTAGGTGGGGGTGTAGGAGCTTTAGTGTCGGGATGGTTTGTAGGTTCCTTTGGCAGGGGTCCGAGAGTTGCTAGATGGTATAATAGCGGATCTTTGCTTTTTGGTGTTTTTTTAATCTATGGTCCTGTTTTTCCCGTTTTTGTCACATTTCTTCTATTTGCTTTACTAGGTTTTTTTCTTGGAGGATCAGCTCAAGGTTTTCCCTTAGTAGGAAAGTATATCCCATCTACACTCAAAGGAACTGGATTTGGGCTTATGGCTGCGATGGGGTACCTTCTTTGTGCTTCTTTGCAATATGGGATAGGTGTTCTTCTAAGAGATCGAGTTTTATCAGATTCTTTTTCTGCTGTTCATATATTTAAGATAGCCTTAACTCCGTTAATCATTACCCTTGCAATAGGTTGGCTTTGTACTTTGTACTTACGTGATGTAAAAAACTTTGATAGTAATTGAACCTGCTCTAGACAATTTCCCTTAAAGGGACAGTTGAGAGTTTTTGAGGAACTTTACCCTCTAAATCTTTTGTGAAAAGTTTGATGCCAAGGTGGTTTGCTTTTTGCACGGCCATTTCCGTGGCCCTTCCCTTTTCCGGCAATACAATAAATTTGAACTCTAACTCTCTTCAAGAAGAGCTAGGGTCTTGGGTTTTTGATCTGTCTTCCCGCAAGTCTTTAATTAAAACCTTTAAGAAAAGAAGAGTTTGGAAATTTGCCTTGGGCAAGTAATGCTGAGACATTGAGCAACCATTCTGCAAAAGCAGTTAGATAGGAGTTGGTATTTCCTTGAAAACCTGGAGGAGAAAGTTTCAGGCTTTGAAGCTGTTCTTGGATAGAAATAAGAAGATTGCGGATTTCGACCAGCAAAGTGCTTTCGGAAGTTTTTTCATTACGCTTAATACATTGCCGTAGAGAGAGTAGGACTTTAAGAACATGAATCCATGAAGGTGCATAGGTTGGGATGGGGGAAAGAATTGCAGCAAGTTGGTCCTTCTTTGCCAGGCGATATCTAAGTTGATTTCTTAACTGACTCTTTTCAAATAACCCCGAAGAAGAAAACTCATCTAAAATTTCAGCAAGGTTCCTTTTGCTATATCCTAATTCTTTTAGGTCGGAAATTGCAAAATCAGATTGCTTGTGAGTTAAAAAAAAAGTTGCCAAATCGGCTCGAGCGCCGGTTGTAAATAAAGAGCGAGCTCTAACGTTTAATAGTGCAGGAGATTCTAGAGGGCGTAAGCAAGATTTGTGACTCAAGGAAATTTTCAAAGGAGAAGAGTTTGTAAAAAGGGGCCAATTGGTACCGACAAGGGTGTTGAGTGATGCAGAATAGATTGAAAAGGCCGTCTGTATTGAATTTTCCATATCCTTCACAATAGATTTTAAACGGCTAATGGAAACAAGACGGTGATACTGAGAACACCAGTCGAGCGATTCATCTCGTAGACGTGGATCTACTTCTGCTAAAACAGCGGTGAGTACTACAAGTTCTTCTATAGAAATCAAAACACTATGATGGTTTTGTTTTACTCCAAGAACTCCAAGTTCTGTCCAAAGACTCCAAGCTAAATCTAGAAGAAATTGGTCTAATTGCTTTCTAAGAATGCTCACGAAGACTCTCCAAAGTTTGATCTAATAATAAAGCGAATGTTTCCGATACATCTTGGGTAAGACACCATTTTTTTGCATATTCAAGTTCGCTAGAGGATGGTTTTAATGAGATTAGGTCTACATAATGCTTGCTATAGAGTTCGTGATCTACGCTTGCATAGAGCTTAAAGCAAATTTGATCGATACGGCTAGCTAAGTGTAGAGTAAGCCCTTTATAGTGCCTTGTATGCATGCGGTCTAAAAATCCCTCAGGAAGGCCTGCATCCAAAAGGGATGCAGGGCCACAATTAAGCCACCCTTCCCCCAATTGGAGAGCCCTACCGACTTCTTGAGCGGCATCCAGCAAAAGTTTTGGTAGGGGAAATGATGAAAAGATTGTATTATTTTCGAGTCGTGCAACAAGATCTAAGTCTTTGGTTGTTCGGTCGATCAATCCTAACAAAAGTAGCCCACCCCCGCCAATAGCAACTACCTCGTAATATTGACCCCGATCCTTGAGCAGTTGACCAAGGATTTCGAGGGCCTGCTCTAAGCTTATAATACTTATGTTCATCTTTAACTCCAATTTTAGATCGAGATCTGTAGCTGCTCGATTCGAGAGCCTACACTTCATGATATTGAAAATAAACTTATATTGCAATGTCGATTTGCTTGGTTTTTAACAGACTAATAATTAGTTATTTAAAGAATGTGATTTTAATCAAAAATAGAAAAGGATAAATGGTTGATAGGATTCAATGATTATTGAAAGTTTTTATAAAGAAATCTCTATATGAGCTCTTATCCCAAGTTTAACGCTTAGCTCTATGAGAATGGACGTGAAGTTATAGCTATTTTGTACTAGAAATGATAGGCCAAGAGCTTTGTAAATTTGAGGCTGATTCCCTTTTGCTTTGGTAGTGGTTCTATGATAAAAAGTCTTTCCTTTATGTAAAAAATTTTGATGTTAATTGAACCGGCTCTAGACAATTTCCTTTAAAGGGACAGTTGAGAGTTTTTG
The DNA here is from genome assembly GCA_947505635.1 of Chlamydiota bacterium. Lineage (GTDB taxonomy): Bacteria > Chlamydiota > Chlamydiia > Chlamydiales > Rhabdochlamydiaceae > CAIJXB01. The sequence continues at coordinate 11,284 of CANNLR010000010.1, read as the reverse complement.
AGGAACTCTTCCTCGGATTCTATGACTGCCACTTGCATCTTGCGTGTAATCAGAGTAGTACATACTACAAGAAGATCCTTTTGAATCAATGATTTTTACAGGACCTTTATTTTCAGGATCTTTTGTGAAAAGTTTGATACCAAAATACTTTGCTTTTTGCACGGCCATTTCTCGGATAGCCTTTGTAGCTTCTTCATGAGAAATTGTTGGCAAATGGTAGATGGGTTCTAAGAGTAAAAATGGATTGCCTTGTTCATCCAAAGCAATGCGAAGAATGCTTCTAGCTAAAAAGTTCCCTGCACTATCTTGTACAGCGATCATTCGCACACTGCCATCTAATGGATAGCCAAGAAGACATTGGTTGTAATTGGGGTCAGCTGTGATGTTTTGGCAAGAGTGCCCAGTAAGAGTTGGGAGCTCAAATAAGGTTCGTGAGTGATCTATGTCTCGTATTGTTAAATTTTGTTTTAGGCTGGCAGAAGTTATATTGGAGATAGTCTTTTCAAGTGCTTTTAACGCATCTGCCGGAATTGGATCTAAAAGAGAAAGATCTTTTTCCATTTGATGTAAGATCTGTAGTTGCTCTTGAGGAGCTAAGTTTTTTTTTGTTAACGTTGAGAGATTTGTTTGGATTATTTCTACATCCTCTTTCTTATATTCATTAAGCTCTTCTTCTATTTTTGAAAGAGAGCTTAGGTCTTCTTTTATGGGGGTAGTCTCTTTTAGGCTTTGAGAAGGTTTTATTGTGATAAGAGGCAATGATTCTTGCCATTTTGTAAATACTTCGCGGAAATTTTCAAATAATTCCAGTAGGTTGTTGTCGATGTCTGTACGATACTTTTCTTTTTGAGCTGTTCCTTCAAGGTTTGTTATTACAAAACGAGAAAGATCAAATAAGAGTTCGGGTGAAGGGGGAAGGTTTCTAAGGTTTGCTTCATAGCTAGCTAATCCACCTGGGATAAGGGCCTCTTCAATGAAGATATTGATGTATTTTTCCTCCACATTTTCGATCTTTTCTAGATCTTTGACAAGGGAATTTTTAATAGCAACTTGTTTAAAAACAGTAAGAAGCTCTTCAGAAGCCCGTTTACTAAAGTCATAATTAAGAATACAACTTCGTTTTAAAGAACAGAAGAATCGAAGAGTTCTAAGTGTATCTGTGATCTCTTTAGCAGAAGGTGGAGGATCTTGCTGTAAAGTGCAGATTTCTGCGAAAAGCTTCAATTTTTCTTCAGGTTGGGTAGAAGAGTCTTTATCAGAATCTACGGCAGCAAAAAGAAGTGTTTGTAAGAGGGGGTATTGAACGGGGTTGCGAAGAGCTATTCTCATATCAGAATTTCCAAGAAAGTCAGATAAGATTTGTCTTGAGGCTAGGTTGCTTTCTGACATCGTTACGTCCCATTTAGCAAAGAAGATGGCAGGAAGGATTTTATGAATAGATACGGGAGGGCTATTTTTTGTTTTTTTAGGTATGGTATAGTACCCTAAAGCCTTTTGATAGTTGATAGAGAGAATATTTCCTAATAGGGTTTCTAGATAAGTCTCTCCTAGAGCTTCGTTTCGATATTTAAGGACTTGAGAAAATATTTCAGTAAGAACGAGAGGGGGGAGAATGCTTTTTTTATCAGCATAGAGCTGCTTGCTATAACTATCAAAAATAGTTAGTAAAGACTTTTTAGATAGCTTCACTTTTTCTTGATAATCAAGTAGTAGCCTGCAATCTTTTAAAAGGAGCATTAATCCAATAGTTTCTAGCTTTTTTATATTGGAGATGTTGAATTTGTTAATAGTAGACAGGAAATATTCTGGATATACAACTGCTATAGGGATAACTGCCTTTTCAAAGAAGCTTGGATTTTCAATGCCAAGACCGCGCAAAGCCTCTAGTCGTTGCATGTAAGAATGTTCATTGTAGCTAGAGGCAGTTAGATCAAATAGAATGAAATTTCCTGTGATTTCTGCAATAGAAGGGATGGGGTCAGTTTCTAGGGCGCAGAGTTCTAGAAGCTTTTCTAGTTTCTTCTGAGGTGTAATCACTTCGTTTTTATCTAATCTAGCTAGTGTAGATAGTAGGTGAGTGTAGAAGGGGCTTTCTGGAGTTTGATTCAAGGCCTCATGGATGGCGGGATTTTGTAAAAATGTTAAGAAAGTTTCCTGATTTTTTAAAGGCCCTTGCTCTTCAAACTCCCATCTTTTGAGAAAAAAAGAGGGAGATATTGTATGAGAAATATGAGAGTCTTGAACTAAATGAGAAAGTATTTCAGATCTTAGTTTTTCTTTTGTTACTACATCTAATACTATTTTTTCAAAAACGCTTTTTTCTTCCAGTCCTAATAATTTAAGAGAGCTACCGAAGCTGTCAGGTCTTTGCTTTAAGATCATTTTGGCACAGTCTTTACGGGCAGTCAGATCCTCTAAGCCTATCTGTCTAACAAAGAGGGGGAGTTTTTTTTCAGTATCCTGCGCTATTAAAGTTTGCATTAGATCAGGATAATTACCTACTTTGGTCCAGGGAGATGTTAGTAGCGCGAGGGCAAGTTGTGGGATAAACTCGGATCCTTGAATATCATAAGAACCTATTTTGTTTATGAAATTACCGAAATTTTCTGGGTAGATAGAGTCATTTAGTATGTTTATGATAATTTTATGTAATGTTTCTTTATTTTGAAATTTTAAATTTTGTAGATCATCGGATAACTTATACGGAAATCTCCTAGAAAGAGTTAAAAGGGTATTTTCTATAAAAGCAGGGTCTTTGATGTTGGAAGCCGTTAGTTCCTCTAGAAGAGGTTCATAGACGTCTTCTCCGCGTATTCCTAAGAGACTTGCTAAATCTTCATTAGAGGCGAAAGTCTTCGCTATCTTGGAAATAGCAGTCTTTAAGGTGTCTTCTTTTAGCTGCAGCGGCTGTAGATGGCCTAATAGGACATAGGGATTTTGATTTAAGGCGATCAGGGTGATTTTTTCTATGAATTCGGAGTCGTCATGTATAGAGAGCTTGGGGAGCTCCTTGATGAGATGTCGTAGAGTATAATCCCAAAGAGGTTTCATAACCATTTTTAAAACAATAGACTGGGTAATATCTCTTGGCAGATGTAAAGCGGCAAGGCGTCCAGCTAAAGCATTGGGTTCTTTTTCAAGTATGGATAAAGTAGACTCTACAATGAAGGATTGATCAAGATTTAAGGTAGGAAGTTCTCGTGTTATTGCAACAAACTGCTCCGAATCTTTTACAAGATCTATCAATTTTGGAATGATTTCTTGTAATGTTTCTTTGGGCAGCTGTAAAGATTTGAGATTTCCTATAAGAGCTGTTGGGGCTCTATCCCAAATAGCTAGAGCCACAGTTTTAAGAAAGTCCGGATTTTTAAGATCGAGGGTAATGAACTCTTTAATAAATGTTCTTAGGTCATTTTTCATGCCGAAGTCGGATTCGTAACAGGCGGCCGCTATCATTTTTGGAATGATTTCTTCTAAAATCTTATTCGGAAGCTTTAAGGAGGTTAGATTTCCAATTAGGGCCTCGGGGTTTTTATTAGCCATAGCTAGAGCAAAATCTATCAGGATATTCTTGTCTTTAATATTGAGGGTAACTACTTCTTCTACAATCTCTTCGAACTCTGAGCCCTTTGTTGCAGAAGAGGTTATTTTTGGAATGATTTCTTGTAGAGTTTCTTCAGGCAGATTTAAAGGTTTTAGGCTGCCAATCAAGGAAGTTGGGTTGTTATTAGCAATAGCTTTAACCGTATCTACAATGAGATTAGAAAGGGGAGAGCAAAGCTCTGGAAACTTTTTTACGATTTTTTTTAGAGTAGAGCCTTCTTCTGCAGATGGGATTATTTTCATAATGATTTTTTGCTGAGTTTCTAAGGGTAGATTTAAAGAATTTAAGGTATTGATTAAAGCTTCTGGCGTTTTTTCAGCAATTTTTAAGGCGACTCTTTCTAGAAAGGCTGAGTCTTGAGTAAGGTTAGGTAAATCCTTTGCTAAGTTGGCTAGAGAATAAGAGCTTGCGGTTGTGTTTTCTATTAGGGTTAAGAGAATCTTTTCTATAACATCTTGTTTTGTGATGCTTAGGTTTTTTAAGATTTTAGATACTGGAAAATTGTCAAAATACAGCCAATAGTTTGGAGTTTCTTTAGCGTTAATCAAGGCTGCATTTTCGATAATTTTAGGATCGGTGATGCCTAAATCTGAGGAAACATTCTGAGAAAAGTGACAATAGCGGAAATAAATGTTTGCTATTTTTGTCAGAGATTCTTTATCTGTGATGGTGAAATTTGTAAATTTTTGTAATAAATACATGTGATTCATATCATCCTTCGTGGTAGTAAAGGCCAATCTGAAAATATCTATACGAGTTTTTTCATCACCTATTTCAAAAAGCTTCATGTTGTCAGCTACAACTTTGGGGTATTTAGGCGCTAACGCAAGAGCTAGTTCCTTTCGAGCTCTTAAGGGGAGGCTTTGGATGATTTCTGGCGCTTTTCCTATATCTTGCGATATCTTGCTCAAAGATTCTTCTACGAGAAGAGTTTCTGTAGATACTATGGCCCCCTGTAGATTGGGAGTTGTTGAAAAGGCTCTTGTAGTTCCCACTTGGTGCGTTTTATTGCTAAGAGGATTGTTAGGTGATATGGTGAGTTGAGATGATAGCAGACTGCGACTAAAGCTGGGAGAAACTGGATTTTTTAAGTAGCTGGTTTTGATCGCTTGCATAATTGCCATAGAGGGTGAAGTGGTCACATTTTTAAGAAGATGGCTTGCTTGCTTTCTCATATTAGTAGAAATTCTAGAAAATGACATTTTAATATATCCAATAATTGCGCGTTTATATATTAATGTTATTAAAATAATTTGTTTAATTCAATTTATATAACATGTTATATTTGATTGTAGTAGGAGGAGGGGGTGCTATGAGGGTTTTGATAACAGGAGCTTCTGGTTTAGTTGGGACGGCTTTGACCTCTTTTTTACAAGAAAGAGGGCATGTGATAGGAAAAGTTGTCAGGAAGAAAAAAGGTAAGGAGAATGAAATCTTTTGGGATCCTATGACAGGGCAAGGGGAGGTGGAGCTCTTAGAAGGGTGGGATGCAGTAATTCACTTAGCTGGAGAGAGCTTGTCGAATGGGCTTTGGACGAAAGATAAGAAGAAAAGGATTTTAGATAGTCGTGTGCTTGGGACAAAAAATCTGGTGAAGGCATTGGATTCTTGTAAGAATCCTCCTAAGGTATTCATATCCGCTTCAGCTGTTGGATTTTATGGAAATAGGGAAGGGAGAATTACAGAAGAGAGTTCCTCAGGAGAAGGATTTCTTTCGGATGTATGTCTAGCCTGGGAGAAGGTTGCTAAAGGATGGAAAAATGAGAAGACTCGAGTTGTAATAGCTCGATTTGGCCTGGTTTTATCCACTAAGGGAGGTTTTCTTAAAGTGATGCGGTCTTTATTTCTATGGGGACTTGGAGGGAAGATGGGGGATGGTCAGCAGTTTATGTCTTGGATTACACTCCAAGATTTAGTAAGAGCCTTATATCATATAATAGAAAAAGAAGAGTTAAGAGGAGCCGTTAATATGGTTTCTCCCTATCCAATAAGGCAAGAAGCCTTTGCAAAAACTTTAGCCAATGTTTTACATAGACCTTGTTTTTTTTCTATTCCTAAAGGGCTTTTATTAGGAGAAAAAGCAAAGGAGCTGATTTTACCTTCTTTAGAGGTGTATCCAGTAAAGCTTCAAAGAACAGGTTTTACGTTTAAAGATCCAAATCTTTTGGAGGCCTTTCTAGATGAGTGAGACGATGGCTTTTAAAGTCGTTTTTAATTGAAATTCCTGAACTTTTTATTTTATTACGAACTTCAATAAAGCCTTGAGAAATTGCTTTTCTTAGAAGAATCTCTTTTTGAGGATCTGTTAAGATTGGTATTAACTGGTCTAAGATTTCAAAATGAGCAGCTATAAATTTTATGGCAATATCATTAGAATTTCCTTTAACTAACGCATTCACAAATAGAAGTTTATCTTTGTTGCTTGTGCATCTTTTTTTAACACTCTCATAGAAGATTGAGCTAAGGTCGCAAGAGCTTGTAAAAAGAGCTCCAAGTAAGGCTAGTTCTTTGATTGTAGTTTGTGTTTCTAGAAATTCGGAAATAAGTTCTTTGTATTTTGGGAGATTTCGAAACATGTACAGTAAGGTGAGTGGGTTTTTCATCTTAGTGAACATATTTTGTTTATTCTTTTTAGGATCGGACTCCTTTGTCTTAATCCCATTTATATTAGAGGGGTGAGGTGTGTACTTTGGGTCTAAAGCTGCTTCTTTTGAGGCTTGGGTAAAGGAGAAGTCTTGACCGATATTTGATAACTTACCCACATTCACAAGGTCTTTCATGATCATTGTATAAATAGTTGCTTTGCTTATTTTTTCGCTTGAAGGATTGTTTTTTTGCACTTGAGATACCATTTCATAAGCCGATTTCCAAAAGCTATCTCTCATGGAGCACATTAAGTTTGGCAAGTCAAAGTGATTTCCAAAGCATAGAATAAGAGAGTTAAAGACAAAAGGAGATCTGCTGTTGTAGTTAAAAGTATTTGGATCCGAGCTAGGGGATCGACCTATATTTTCATTTGTGTCTAATAAATAGGTCCAGGCGGATTGCTGTGAAATATTTGCTCGAACGAGTAGTTTTAATAGAGTCTCTGGCTTAATGTCTTGAAATTGGGTTCCTTTCAAAGATTCAATAAGAGCCAAAATAGTTAGACGATGCGTGTTTTTCCCATGTATTAATAGACGAGAGACGCTTTCATCTTCTTTAAAAAGATTGCCTTCTTCAATAAATGAATTAGCTTGATCCGAGTTGATAAACCCAATAAAGATAGGAGAACCTTGTTTATTTAGGCCAAGCTCTTGTTCAGCTTTTAGTAAGACTTGATCTATCACTCTTCCTTTAGATTTGAATACAGCATTTTCTTGCGGAGGGCCTAAAATAAAGAGGCCAGGTCCTGCAATGAGGAAAGCAGGATCGTCAGCTTCTGAAAAAGAAATGCCTTTATTTTGTAATTCTAAAGAAAGAGCCTTATCAATGGGTTGCAATAGTTTTAGTAATTTCTCTGGTTGAGACAGAATTTCGGCGCAATGCAGGATGAGCTGTTTGGCTTTTTTTTCCGAGATGTTTATAAGACCTAGGTCACAGTTCGATAGATCTATGAGCTCAGGTTGAAGGGGGATTGCTAGGGGATAGATTGGGTGAATGATGACATCCACTCTATCAATTGCTGGAGGATTTTTCATCAAAGTTAGGCAACTTTTTACGATGTCATCAGTTGATGTAGAGCTTTGGTAGTCAGAGGGGTCGCCAAGTTGGTTAAAAGTACGAGTTGGCACATTAGAGATGATTGTATTTTGTTCACTTTGAGTAAGACGAGGGATTGTAAGGGCTACAATCCCAAAGGGATCTTCGAGACGATTTTGTATAGTTCTATAAAAAAGGGTAAGGAATGGGGGTAGATACGCTAAGGTGTTTTTAGAATGCGATGGAGTATAAGAAGGTTTTGCCTTTTCTAAGGAAAGGTGTGAGGGTGCCTTGCAGGTGGAGAAAATAGCCCAGAATTTGCGAGGATCTACCCAGGGAGAGAGGCTTTCAATCAATCCATAATTGATAGACCAAGGAAGGCTGGGAATTTTAAAAGAAGATGGGGCTACCTTTTTAGGAGGGATGTTCTGATTGTTTATACTAGACACAAGGCTTCCTTAATGGGTGTTTTATTTTTTTGGATTCCATTGCTTATTAGCTTCTAAGTTTTCAATCCGATTTAGTGCGGTTTCTTTGTTTACATCTTTAATATTAACTAGTTCAGGAAAGGAATTAATAATAAAATAAACCATCTCTTCATGACCTTCTGTAATAGCTGTGTGAATAGGGTGGTTTATGCCGGGATAATTTTGTTTAATTTTAACTCCTGAAGTTACCATTTCTTTAACAATATCTAAGAGACCTTCAATGATCGCGCTTTTAAGAAGATTTTCTTTTTGAGGGTCTGTTAAGGTCTTAAGTACTATCTCTAGTTGTTCAAAATGGGCAGCTATAAATTTTATAGCGATATCATTTGAATTTTCTTTGATTAACGAATGGACGAATAGGAGTTTATTTTCATCGCTTTGACATCTTTTTTCAACGATTTCGTTAAAGATTGGGGTCAAGTCTGAGCCGGTGAAAAGCTTCCCAGCTTGAGCTAATTCTTCAATTGTAGCTTTTGTTTCTAGAAATTGAGAAATAATTTCACCATAAGTCTCTGGTTGGCGAATCATTTCTAACAAAGTCTCTTGATCTCTCATCATAGCAAACATGTTTTGTTTGGATTTTTCAGGGTCTAGTTCTTTTTCTTTAGCTTCTTTTATTTTAATTCCGGGTATGCCGCTTGGGTGAGTTTGGTACTTTGGGTCTAAAGCGGCTATTTTGGGTTTCTGGGAAAAAGAGAAGGACTGACCAATATCTTGTAGGCTGCCAATAGTTAGAAAGTCCTTCATGATCATTGTGTAAATAGCTGCTTTACTTATTTTTTCATTTGAGGAATTGCTTTTTTGCACTTTTTCTACCATTTGATAGGCTGATTTCCAAAAGCTATCTCGCATACAGTGCATCAAATTGGGCACCCCTAGCTGATTTCCAAAGCATAGTATTAGGGATTGTAAGATGAAGGGAGACCTGCAGTTGTAGTTGAAAGTGTTTGAATTCGGTGCAATAGAGGTAATATTCCTATTTGTATCTAATAAATAAGTCCAGGCTTGACTTTCTCCGATTTTTGCTCGAGTTAGGAGTTTTAGTAGAGTCGTTGGGGTAACGGCTTCAAATGGGGTTCCTTTTAAGGATTCAATAAGAGCTAAAAAGGCTAGACGATGTGAGTGTTTCCCATGCAGTAATAACCGAGAAACACTTACATCTTCTTTAAAAATATTTCCTTTTTCAACAAATGAATCAGCTTGGTCATTATCAATAAATCCAACGAATATAGGAGAGCCTTGTTCATTTAATCCAAGGCTTTGTTCTACTTTTAATAAAACTTGATCTAGCATTCTGCCTTTGGATTTGAAGGCAACACCCTCTTTTTTTGGACCTAAAATCCAAAGGCCAGGCCCTTCAACAATGAAGCTAGGATCATCAGCTTCGGTAAAGGAAATTCCTTTTTTGTCTAATTCTAAAGACAAAGCTTGCTCTATCGGTTGTAAGAGTTTTAGTAATTCTCTAGGTTGAGATAAGATAGAGGCAAAATGAACGATAATTCTTATTGCCTTATCTTTAGATAGGTCTATGTTTTTTAGATCACTTGCGGATAGATGGATAAGGTTAAGCTTGGAAGCGTCCGTCATTGGATAGATAGGATGAAGGATGAGATTTTTTCTTACAATTCTTGGAGGAATTTTCATAAAAGCTGCGGAGGCTCTTAGTATTTCTGGAAATGGGGGAGAGGGACGGTATCTTATGTCGTCAAGTGTTAAAAGAGAACAAACAGGAGTGTCAAATAGGATGAGGTCTTCATGCTTTGTTGCTACAGGGCGATTTGTGCGAGAAACTCCCCAAAAAACATTTAAGGCTGTAGTGTTTATTTCGGGAGGAGCAAGTTCCTTTTCAGGGTTGGAAGTCACTCCTTTTAATTCCTGTTTGAACGGAACTGTTTCTTTTGATCCTGTAAAAGGAAGGTTAATAGTTACAGGATCCTTTATGGGGGCGGCTGTTGATTGCGATGGGGTGGAAGTCGCTTTTGAAGAAGGGGATTCGCTAGGCAGCATAAGAATCTCTTTTTAGGTTAGTAGTATCAAAGACTTTGAGGCCTTTTTGCAAAGCCTCTGAGCCTCTCATAATTTATGAGCCTATTTCAACAGAGCTTGTTCAAGGCTTTGTGTAGCTTTAAAGCAAGACTGAATTTCTGTATCATCTACTAAAAAATGGAAAGTAGCAGAATCTTCTTTTTGATTATGTAAGACCTTATCAATAGAGGCTAAGAATGCCGATACTTTTTTAGGGAAAGCCCCTCCTAATTCATAGGCAATCTTTTGCATGTCAGGGCCGAACTTTAAAAGAACCCCTTTTGTTTTTTGAGAGATGGACTGTATATGGGGATTAGATCCTTCTTTAGCAAGAGATAGAAGTTGTCCTACATTGGACTGGATCATATTTTCCAGATCAGACAGCCTTTGTTTATTTAATTTCATTAATTTAGAACTTCTTCTTGGAGTATATGTTTTAGTTCTTCTTACTTTCAAAGTCATAATCCCTCTAATTGTTTATATTTTATCTTTTATCTTTATTATACTATTATATTAACAAATAATTTCAATTAAAATGCGCTGGAGAAAAAAAAACTCTTATGCGATGCTGGGAAAAAATCCATAACATAAGGAGGATTGCATGAAGTGGGGATTGATTTTGGGACTGTATGTCTTTCAGGTAACTTTATTTTCAGTTGAACCTAATAAAGAGCTCGATTCCTCTAAAACAGTTCAATTTTCTCAAGATGCTCAAGAAGAGGAAGAAGAGCTAGTAGTCTTTGAAGAGAGTGATTTTACAGAAAGTGAGTTTTCAGAATAATTTAATTTTACATAGATGATTTTAATTAATAATTTTACGTTTTTAATTAATAATTAAAATTATTTATTGCAACAATTAACAACTCTTTATATTATAAGGCTATGAGGTCGTAAGTAAGGAGTTGATTATGTCCCAGTTGCAAATAAAGCCCTGGCTTTCTATGTGGATGCATCCAAAACAGACGGTGCAGTCTATTATTTCATTTAAGCCAACGTATCATTTTATTGTTTTATCGGCAATTGTCGGATGGCCTGCTGCTATTCAAGTAGCGCAGCTTTATTCATTATCACCTTCTTTTTCACTTCCCCTTATTTTATTAATGACAGTTATAGCAGCGCCAATACTAGGAGCTATAGGAATCAGTGTCTTTAGTGGGATTGCTTACTTTATCGGAAAAGGGATGGGAGGAGTTGCTACTTTTGCAGAAACAAAATGTGCAATTGCCTGGTCAAACATCACTGGGATCTTTTCTGTTATTAGTTATGCGACCTTAATTGCCTATTTTAAAGAAGGATGGTTTAGTCCTGCTTGGGTCAATATGCCTGTGGATCGCTCCATGGCTTATATCTTGTTTTGTCTCTTCCTTATTCAAATTATCTCGATTGGATGGACAATCTATCTATTAATTCAGTCTATATCACAAGTACAAAAGTTTCCTATTTGGAAATCTATTGTAAATCTTGTTTTAGTTAGTGTGGTTTTGTG